>NZ_JAVKPH010000003.1:0-245401 GCF_031432425.1 Ruixingdingia sedimenti
CCATCACGGAAGTCACAGGATAAGTCTGTCCGGGGAAAGGGGAACTCCGGCCCTCAGCCGATTTGTGCAACAGAGCCATGCCAATGGACAAAGTGGAACGCTTCTGCTTCTACGCTGATCAAACGAAATCAATGGCTTGCGGGAATGGACAAAGGACAATTATCTTGCTCTTCGAGAAGCCTCGGGCCGCGGACCCGGAGGGGCGGGGCTTGCCGCGCCCTGCAACCGATCCAGTCATGGTGCAGGGGTCGCCCTTCGCAGGGCGCGGGTCGAAACATGCCGGAGTGCCGCTGGCTGGCCGACGCGGGGACACTGCCTTGGGCGGGTCCCGGGGATGCGGCATGCGTTGGCCCGGGGCATGTTTGGCGACCGGGGCCGTAGCCAGCGACCAGGACGGGATGGCCCCTTGCCCTGTCTGGCGAAGGCGCGTGCCTTCGACACCGCGATGCAGATCGCGGTGCCCCGGCCGAGGGCGCAAAGCCCCCGGCGCCGACGGCGGGATTACGCCCGTTCCAGCTCGAACGTGTCGTGCAGCGCCTGCACCGCCAGTTCCATGTACTTGCGGTCGATCAGCACCGAGATCTTGATCTCCGAGGTCGAGATGACCTTGATGTTGATGTTCTCGCGGCTCAGCGCCTCGAACATCCGCGCGGCGACGCCGGCATGGCTGCGCATGCCGATGCCCACGACGGACACCTTGGCCACGTCGTCGTCGATGATCAGTTCGTCATACTTGATCAGTCCGCGGGTCTTGGCGTCTTCCATCGCCTTGCGCGCGCGGCCCACCTGGTCGATGGGGCAGGAAAAGGTCATGTCGGTGACGGCGCCGGGATGGGCCTCGTCATAGTCCTTTTCGGAAATGTTCTGGACGATCATGTCCACGTTCACGCCCGCATCCGCCAGCGGTCCGAAGATCGCGGCGGCGATGCCCGGGCGGTCCTCGATGGTGAACAGCGTCACTTTGGCCTCTTCGCGCGAATAGGCGATACCGGCAACGGCCTTGGATTCCATGATTTCGTCCTCGTCGCAGACAAGAGTTCCCGAAGTTTCGTCGATGTCCTCGAAAGAGGACACCACCCGCAGCCGCACCTTGTAGCGCATCGCCAGCTCGACCGAGCGGGTCTGGAGCACCTTGGCGCCGAGGGAGGCGAGTTCCAGCATCTCCTCGTAGCTGATCTTGTCGAGCTTGCGCGCCTTCTTGGCGATGCGCGGGTCGGTGGTGTAGACGCCGTCGACATCGGTATAGATGTCGCAGCGTTCCGCGCCGAAGGCGGCGGCGAAGGCGACGGCCGTGGTGTCCGATCCGCCGCGGCCCAGAGTGGTGACGCGGCCCTCGGGGCTGAGGCCCTGGAAGCCCGCGACGACCGCGACCTTCATGCCTTCGGCGAACTTGTGGTCGATGTTGTCGCGCGGGATCGACAGGAACCGCGCCGCGCCGTGCTGGCGGGTGGTGTTGATCGGCACCTGCCAGCCCTGCCAGCTGCGCGCGGGGATCCCCATTTCCTGAAGCCGCAGCGCCATCAGCCCGGCGGTCACGTTCTCGCCGCTGGCGACCACGGCGTCGTATTCGCGCGCGTCGTAGAAGGTCGAGGTCTCGCTCACCCATTTGACCAGTTCGTTGGTCTTGCCGGCCATGGCCGAGACGATGACGATCACGTCATAGCCGCGCTCGACCTCGCGCCGCACCTTTTCGGCGGCATTCGCGATGCGGCCGAGGTCGGCCACCGAGGTGCCGCCGAATTTCATCACCAGAACGGGCATGGGACCCCCTGCGCAGCCTGCAAACGCGCGTTCCCTACGCCATGCCCCGGCGCCATGCAAGGACCTGCGCGCCGGTGCCGGTCAGAACGGCATCGCCGTGCCGTCGTAGTTGAGAAATGCCCCCGTGGTGTCGAGCGAAAGCGCGGCGAAGCGCGCGGCGAGGCCGGAAACCGATTCCGCCACCTCGATCTGCGCCCCCGCGCCGCCCATGTCGCTTTTCACCCAGCCGGGGTGATAGATCCCCACCGCGACGCCGCGCGGGCGCAGGTCGACGGCAAGGTTGCGCCCGAGGTTCAGCGCCGCCGCCTTGCTGGCGCGGTAGATGTAGGACCCGCCCGGCGCGCGCGCGTCCGAGGCCATCTGCGAGGACAGGATGGCGATCCGCCCGCCCGCCGCCTGAAGGTTGGGCAGAAGCGCCTGGATGGTCAGGAAGACGCCCGTGGTGTTGATCGCGAAGGCTTGGGCCCACATGTCCGGGGGATAGCCGGTGTCGAGCCCCTCGTCGCGGTCGGGGTAGATCCCGGCGTTGCAGACCAGAAGCGACAGCGGCCGCCCCCCGAGGCGCCCGGCCAGCGCACGCAGGCTGGCGGGGTCCGTCATCTCGGCCTCCTGCCACTCGACCCCCGGCAGGGCGGCGGGCGCCGCGCCGCGATGGGTGCCGATGACGGCGGCGCCCCCGGTCGCGTAATGCGCGGCCAGCCCGCGCCCGATCCCCCGTCCCGCGCCGGTGATGAGAATGCTCATGCCTTTGTCCTTTCGGTCCTGTCCCGAGCCCCAGAACAGCAGATCGGGACGGGGGCGTAAAGCCCGGGGAGAGTCGGGGTGAAACCCCGACCTGCGGATCTGGCGGGCGTTCCGCGCCACGGCGGGGGCTGCGCCTGTGGCCTCCGGCGGTGGCCTCCGGCGGGAGTATTTTTGAAAAGGTGAAACCATGGGTTCACCTTTTCGGCGCAGGCGCGCCCGCATCTTCGGCTGGATTTGAATACCCCGCGCGGCGCGTTACGGGTGCTGCCCTCGACGGCGGGCGGATCAGTTCGTCTTGCGCGCGGGCAGGAAGGGCAGGGGGGCGACGGGGATGCCGTCCTCGATCAGCTGGCGCGCCTCTTCCAGCCGCGCCTCGCCGTGGATGGCGCGTTCCGGCGTCTCGCCCTCGTGCATGCGCCGCGCCTCGGCGGCAAAGCCCATGCCGACATATTCCGATTTCTCCTCCAGCTCGCGGCGCAGACGGGCGAGCATCTGTTCCTGCGGGGTGGAGGGGGTGGAGAGCGGATGGTCCGCCGCGGGGGCGCGGGCGGGGGTGACGGCGGGGGCCATAAGCTGTTTTTCGACCCGGGCAGAGCCGCAGGCCGGGCAGACCATCTGACCCGCCGCCGCCAGCCGGTCGAAAGCCGCGGCCGACTGGAACCAGCTGTCGAAGCCGTGGCCCTGGTCGCATTTCAGATCGTAGCGGATCATCCTGCCCACCCTCGCGGGCAAAGGCCCGGTACGGGATGAAAATGGGTCGAAATCCCGCCGGTTTCAAGCTGTACCCTGCGGACTCCTGTCCTGCGGTCGCGGTGGCGGAAGGGGTCGGGCCGGGTCTCGAACCGGGGACGCACCACCCCGCACCCCGGGATATTGCGGGACGGAAAGCAGGCCGCGGGGCCGATCGTTCCCCGGAACAAGCCGCCCCTGGCTTCATCTTTTCCCAAATACTCCGGGGGTCCGGGGGCTGGCCCCCGGCGCCGACGGAAGGGCCGGGGCCAGCCGGTGTCAGGATGCCGCCTCCACCGGGGGTACGAAGCCCGCCAGCAGCGCCTGCAACCCCGGTTCGGCCACGCGCGCGGCGGCCTCGGGCGGGGTGAACCATTTCCGCTGGCGCTGGCGGCGTTCGGGATAGCGTTTTTCCAGCGTCTCGACCTCGATCGCATGGACCTCGACCATGCAGGGGGCGGGGGGGCCGCTGTCCAGCCGCTTGAGGTAGAGAAACCGCCCCACCGGCACCGGCGCCGCCCTGCCGCGCACCCCGGCCTCTTCCCAGGCCTCTGCCGCGGCGCTTTCCGCCGGGGCAAGCCCGCGGTGGGGCCAGCCCTTGGGCAGCACCCATCGCCCGGTATCCCGGCTGGTGATGAGCAGGATCTGCAATTCCCCGCCCTTGCGCCGCCAGCACAGCGCGCCGTGCTGCTGGCGCCGTGGCGCGGCCGTGCCCGTATCGACCAGGAAAGCCTGTGTCATGCCCTGAATCCTGCTGCCTGCATCTGCCGCCGTTGCGCCGGCGATCCTCCCCTCATACTGGGTCATCGCGCCATCGAATGCAACCGGGGCAGGGGCCGGCGGGTTCCCGTCCCGGCGCGCGAAAGGCGGCGGTTCCGCGCCTTCTGCCCGGGCTTTACGCAAGGCGCCGGATGCCCCAGTCTGGGGGCCCCGCCCGGAGGTTGCCCCGGATGATCCGCGCCTTCATCGCCCTGCCTTTGCCCGAGGCCACGCGCCGCCAGTTGACCCTGATCCAGTTCCTGCTGCCCCTGCCGCGGCGGGTGGAGCCGGAGGGGTTCCACCTCACGCTGTGTTTCCTCGGCGATCTGCCCGAACCCGTGGTGCAGGAGGTCCACCACGCGCTGGAGGCGGTGGCGGCCGCGCCCTTCGTGCTGCGGCTGCGGGGCCTGGGGATGTTCGGGGGCACGCGGCCCCGGCTGGTCTATGCCGCGGCCGACCCCGACCCCGCGCTGGCCGCGCTGCAACGCAAGGTGGAAACCGCCGCCCGCCGCGCCGGGGCCGCGCCCGAATCGCACCGCTTCGTGCCCCATGTCACGCTCGGCCGGTTCGCGCCCCCGCCGCCCGAGACCGCGATGCGCATCGAGCGCGCGGTGGCCGAAGGCGGGGGCTTCGCCTGCGATCCGGTGCAGGCGGACGCCTTCGCCCTGTTCCGGTCGCATCCCGGGCCTTCGGGCAGCCATTACGAGGAACTGGCGCGCTATCCCCTGCGCGGGGCCCTGCACGGGTCGGCGGATTGACGCAGGCCAACCGCCCGATTGATTCAGGTCAATGCGTTTACCCGTTGTTAGAGTTATTTTGATTCAAACGCGCGAACGATGTAATGGAGAGCCCGATGAGACTGTTACCGATAGTGCTTCTCGCGACGAGCGCACTGGCAGCACCTCTGCATGCGGACGAACTGCGGGATTCGGCGAAGGACATCTTCGCCCCGCTGCCCTCGACCGTTCCCGCAGTGAAGGACAACCGGATCACGCCCGAAAAGATCGAACTCGGCAAGGCGTTGTTCTTCGATCCGCGCTTGTCGGCCTCGGGCGTGTTTTCCTGCTATTCGTGCCACAACCTGGCGACGGGCGGGGACGACAACATGGAAACCTCGGTCGGCCACGGCTGGCAGAAGGGCCCGCGCAACAGCCCGACGGTGCTGAACGCGGTGCTGAACGAGGCGCAGTTCTGGGACGGCCGCGCCGCGGACCTCATGGAACAGGCCAAGGGCCCGGTGCAGGCCGGGGTGGAAATGGCGAATACGCCCGCGCAGGTGGTCGATACGCTGAACTCGCTGCCGCAATACGTGACCTGGTTCAAGGCCGCCTTCCCCGAAGAGGCCGATCCGGTCAGCTTCGACAACATGGCCAAGGCGATCGAGGCGTTCGAGGCGACGCTGATCACCCCCGCGCCCTTCGATTCCTGGCTGAACGGCGACGATCTGGCCTTGTCGGATGACGCCAAGGCGGGGTTGGTGCTGTTCATCGACAAGGGCTGTTCGTCCTGCCATTCGGGCGTGAACGTGGGCGGGCACGGCTACTATCCCTTCGGCCTGATCGAGAAACCCGGCGCCGAGGTGCTGCCGCCCGACGACAAGGGCCGTTTCGCCGTGACCGAGACGGTGGATGACGAATACGTCTTCCGCGCCGCGCCGCTGCGCAACGTGGCCGTGACCGCGCCCTATTTCCACTCCGGCAAGGTGTGGGATCTCAAGGTGGCGGTCCAGATCATGGCCGAAAGCCAGTTGGGCGAGGAACTGGCGGATCAGGAAGCCGACCAGATCGTGGCCTTCCTCGACAGCCTGACCGGCACGCTGCCGGCGATCACGGTGCCGGTGCTGCCGGCCGAAACCGCGACGACGCCGCGCCCGACGGCAGAGGTGCTGCGCTGATCGCAGGTTGACGGGACGCGGTGGGCCCGCGTCCCTTTGGCAGGCCCCGGGCCGTGGCGGTTTTCCGCCGCGGCCCTTCTGTTTGCGCGAATCGGTCGGGCCGGTGGCGGTGCGGCTGCGTCCGCCCTGACGGGGGCGGCAAGGTTGCGACCCGGCGCGATGCGGAGGCCCCGCCTTGCGCGCGGGCCGGGGCGGGGCGATTTGCGGAAATCGGGAAACGGACCCTTGCGGCGATGGATGCCACGCGGCCGGCCCGTCGCGGCGCGGTCCTGCATCGAGGGCCCCGCCGCTTGCAGGCTCAGTGGCTTGCGGCCCGGGCGAGGTTGCGCGGGGCGGCGGGCGGCGCGGGTTCTGCCCGGGTCGCCGCGGGCTCCGCCGTCTTTTCGGCCAGGACCATGCCCCCGGTCGCCAGGGCGAAGGCCGGGTTCATCTGCCGGGCAAGGCGCATCATCGCGCAGGCCAGCGTCATCTGCGCCTCGAACGCGGCAAAACTCATTTGCATCGAGCGGCGCATGATGTCGATCGCGGGGTAGGGGACGGGCATCGGGGCTCCTCCTCTGGTTGATCTTACGTAACGTCAATTCGTGTCAATGCCATGACGGCGCGATGAAGGCAACGGCCGCGCCGCGGATCGTGATGGGCCAAGCGTCGCACCCCGGCGGGCGGCGGGCTTGATGGCCGGGCGGGGCCGTGCGACGATGTGGTATTGCTTTCGGGATCGCCACGCCTAGTCTGGCCTTTGGAATGGAGCCCCGAATGCCCGCGACGCAACCGCACGCCAGCCCGGATGACCGCATCCGCACCATCGCCCGCGCCCATCTGGGGATGGAGGGGCCCCTGTTGCCCATCCTGCACGCGGTACAGGCCGAATTCGGCCATATCCCGCCCGAGGCCGTGCCGGTGATCGCCGATGTGCTGAACCTCGGCCGGGCAGAGGTGCATGGGGTCGTCAGCTTCTACCACGATTTCCGTGCGGCGCCTACCGGGCGGCATGTGCTGCGCCTGTGCCGGGCAGAGGCGTGCCAGGCCATGGGCGGGGTGGCGCTGGCCGATGCGGTGCAGGCCGCGCTCGGCATCGGCTGGCATGGCACGACGCCCGACGGGGCGGTGACGCTGGAGCCCGTCTATTGCCTCGGCCTTTGCGCCTGCGGGCCTGCGGCGCAGCTGGACGGCCGGCCCCTCGGGCGGGCGGATGCCGGGGCCTTGCTGGCGGAGGTGCGGGGATGAAGGTCTATGTCCCCCGCGACGCCGCCGCCCGCGCGCTTGGCGCCGATGCCGTCGCCGCCGCCGTGGCGGCAGAGGCCGCGCGCCGCGGCGCCGATATCACGCTGGTCAGGAACGGCAGCCGCGGCATGGTCTGGCTGGAACCGCTGCTGGAGGTGGACACCCCGCAGGGCCGCATCGCCTTCGGCCCGCTGACGCCCGCCGATGTGCCGGCGCTGTTCGATACCGGCTTCGGCGCGCATCCCAACGCGCTCGGCCCCACCGAGGCGCTGGACTGGATGCGCCGCCAGACCCGGCTGACCTTTGCCCGCGTCGGCGTGATCGACCCGCTGGATCTGGCGGATTACGAAGCCCATGGCGGGCTTCAGGGTCTACGCCGCGCGCTGGCGATGCCGCCCGCGGCGGTGGTGGAAGAGGTCACGCAATCCGGCCTGCGCGGCCGGGGCGGGGCGGGTTTCCCCGCAGGGATCAAGTGGCGCACCGTGGCCGAGGCCGCCGCAGACCGCAAATATATCGTCTGCAACGCCGATGAGGGCGACAGCGGCACCTTCGCCGACCGCATGCTGATGGAGGGCGACCCCTTCACCCTGATCGAGGGGATGGCGATCGCGGGCCTTGCCACCGGGGCCGCGCGGGGGCTGGTCTATATCCGGTCCGAATATCCCGATGCCATCGAGGTGATGGGCCGCGCCGTCGCCCTTGCCCGCGCGGCGGGGGTTCTGGGCGCATCGGTCCTCGGCTCCGGCCGCGCCTTCGACATGGAGGTGCGGGTGGGCGCGGGCGCCTATGTCTGCGGCGAGGAAACGGCGCTGCTGGACAGCCTTGAAGGCAAGCGCGGGGTGGTGCGGGCCAAGCCGCCGCTGCCCGCCTTGCACGGGTTCATGGGCCGGCCCACGGTGGTGAACAACGTCATCACGCTCGCCACCGTGCCGGTGGTGCTGGCGCGCGGGGCGGAATTCTACCGCGATTTCGGCATCGGGCGTTCGCGCGGCACCATTCCGCTGCAACTGGCCGGCAACATCCGCCAGGGCGGGCTGTTCGAGGCCGCCTTCGGCCTGACGCTGCACGAGATCATCCACGGCATCGGCGGCGGCACCGCCACGGGCCGCCCGGTGCGCGCGGTGCAGGTGGGCGGGCCCTTGGGCGCCTATTTCCCGCCCGCGCTGTTCGACACGCCCTTCGGATACGAGGATTACGCGGCGCAGGATGGATTGATCGGCCATGCCGGGATCGTCGTTTTCGACGATACGGTGGACATGCTGGCGCAGGCGCGCTTCGCGATGGAATTCTGCGCGGTGGAATCCTGCGGCAAATGCACGCCCTGCCGCATCGGCGCGGTGCGCGGGGTGGAAACGCTGGACCGCATCGCGCGGGGCGACCCTGCCGCGACAGGGCTGTTGCAGGATCTGTGCGCCACGATGAAGGCCGGGTCGCTCTGTGCGCTCGGGGGGTTCACGCCCTATCCGGTGCTGTCGGCCCTGCGCCATTTTTCCGAGGATTTCGCCCCGATAAGGGAGGCTGCGGAATGAAGGACTTCATCATCCCCGACATGGGCACCCCCGCCGCCACCGGCGCGCCCGTGACGCTGACCATCGACGGCGTGGCCGTCACCGTGCCCGGCGGCACCAGCGTGATGCGCGCCGCGGCCGAAGCCGGGATCCCGGTGCCGAAACTCTGCGCCACCGACAGCCTCGACGCCTTCGGATCCTGCCGGCTCTGCCTGGTGGAGATCGAGGGCCGCGCGGGCACGCCTGCGTCCTGCACCACGCCGGTTGCGCCCGGCATGGTCGTGCACACCCAGACCGACACCTTGGCCCGCCTGCGCCGGGGGGTGATGGAGCTTTACATCTCCGACCACCCGCTCGACTGCCTGACCTGTGCGGCCAATGGCGATTGCGAATTGCAGGACATGGCGGGCGCCGTGGGCCTGCGCGAGGTGCGCTACGCGGCGCCCGAGGGCGGCGCGATGGCCACCCATTTCCAGCCGCGCACCCATACCGGCCCTAATCCGCAATACCGGCCCAAGGATACCTCCAACCCCTATTTCACCTACGACCCGGCGAAATGCATCGTCTGCAACCGCTGTGTGCGCGCCTGCGAAGAGGTGCAGGGCACCTTCGCCCTGACGATAGAGGGCCGGGGCTGGGATTCCCGCGTGCAGGCGGGCGCGGCGGGCGAGGATTTCCTGAATTCCGACTGCGTGTCCTGCGGCGCCTGCGTACAGGCCTGCCCCACCGCCACGCTGGTGGAAAACACGGTGATCGAGACCGGCACCCCCGACCGCGCCATCGTCACCACCTGCGCCTATTGCGGCGTGGGGTGCAGCTTCCGCGCCGAACTGCGCGGCGACCGGATCGTGCGCATGGTGCCGTGGAAAGAGGGCAAGGCCAACCGGGGGCACAGCTGCGTCAAGGGCCGCTTCGCCTGGGGCTATGCCACCCACCGCGACCGGATCCTGGCCCCGATGATCCGCGCCAGCATCGACGACCCCTGGCAGGAGGTGACGTGGGAAGAGGCCATCGCCTTCACCGCCCGCCGCTTCCGGGAATTGCAGGCGGAATCGGGGCCGGGGGCCATCGGCGGCATCACCTCGAGCCGCTGCACCAACGAGGAAACCTATCTGGTGCAGAAGATGATCCGCGCGGTGTTCGGCAACAACAACACCGACACCTGCGCCCGCGTCTGCCATTCGCCCACCGGCTATGGCTTGCGCAACACCTTCGGCACCTCGGCGGGCACGCAGGATTTCGACAGCGTGGAACAGAGCGACGTGGTGCTGGTCATCGGCGCGAACCCGACCGACGGCCACCCGGTCTTCGCCAGCCGGCTGAAGAAACGCCTGCGGCAGGGGGCCAAGCTGATCGTGATCGACCCGCGGCGGATCGACCTTGTGCGCTCCGCCCATGTCGAGGCCGCGTTCCACCTGCCGCTGTGCCCGGGCACCAATGTGGCGGTGCTGACCGCGCTGGCGCATGTGATCGTGACCGAGGGGCTGTACGACGAAACCTTCATCCGTACCCGCTGCGACTGGGACGAATTCCAGGACTACGCCGCCTTCGCCGCCGACCCGGCCCATGCGCCCGAGGCGGTCGCGGCCCTGACCGGCGTTTCCGCCGCCGACATCCGCGGCGCGGCGCGGCTGTTTGCGCAGGGCGGCAACGGGGCGATCTATTACGGGCTCGGCGTGACGGAACATTCGCAGGGTTCCACCACCGTGATGGCCATCGCCAACCTCGCCATGCTGACCGGCAACATCGGCCGCCCCGGCGTGGGGGTGAACCCGCTGCGCGGCCAGAACAACGTGCAGGGGTCGTGCGACATGGGGTCCTTCCCGCACGAACTGCCCGGCTATCGCCATGTCGGCGATGCGGCCACCCGCGCGGTGTTCGAGGCGGCATGGGGCGTCGCGCTCGACCCCGAACCGGGCCTGCGCATCCCCAACATGCTGGACGCGGCGGTCGAGGGCAGCTTCCGCGGCCTTTACGTCCAGGGCGAGGACATCCTGCAATCCGACCCCGACACCCGCCATGTCGCGGCGGGGCTGCGCGCGATGGATCTGGTGGTGGTCCATGACCTCTTCCTGAACGAGACCGCGAATTACGCGCATGTGTTCCTGCCCGGGTCCACCTTCCTCGAAAAGGACGGCACCTTCACCAACGCCGAACGCCGCATCAACCGCGTGCGCCGGGTGATGGCGCCGCTGAACGGGTTCGCGGACTGGGAGATCACCCAGATGCTGGCGAATGCCATGGGCGCCGGGTGGGCCTATACCCATCCCGCGCAGATCATGGCGGAAATCGCCGCGACCACGCCCAGTTTCGCCGGGGTGGACTACGACCTGCTGGACCGGCTGGGATCGGTGCAATGGCCCTGCAACGAGGCCGCGCCCGAGGGCACGCCGGTGATGCATGTCGACGGTTTCGTGCGCGGCCGGGGGCGGTTCATCACCACCGAATATGTGGCGACCGACGAACGCACCGGCCCGCGCTTTCCGCTGCTGCTGACCACCGGGCGGATCCTGTCGCAATACAATGTCGGCGCGCAGACCCGGCGCACCGCCAACGTGGTCTGGCATGACGAGGACCGGCTGGAAATCCACCCCCAGGACGCCGAAAACCGCGGCGTGCGCGAGGGCGACTGGGTGCGGCTCGCCTCGCGCGCCGGCGAAACCACCTTGCGCGCGCTGGTGACGGACCGGGTGGCGCCGGGCGTCGTCTACACCACCTTCCACCACCCCGACACGCAGGCCAATGTCGTCACCACCGATTTCTCGGACTGGGCCACCAACTGCCCCGAATACAAGGTGACGGCGGTGCAGGTCGCGCGGTCGAACGGCCCGACCGGCTGGCAGCAGGACTATGCCGCCCAGGCCGAACGGGCGCGCCGCATCGTCCGGGCGGCGGAATGAACACCGCGCGGATGCCCCCGGTGCGGCAGGCGGCAGCGCGCCACGCGGTGGGCCGCACCGGCCCCCCGCGTGATCTGGCCGAGGAAACCGCCGTCGCGCTGAGCTTCGACGGCACCACCCAGGCGGTGATGATGGCCACCCCCGCGGATCTGGAGGATTTCGCCCGCGGCTTCGCCCTGACCGAAGGCATCGCCGCGCCCGGGGAAATCGACAGCATCGCGGTGGTGGAGGCGGGCCCCGGTCTCGACGTGCAGGTCTGGCTGCGGCCGGGGGCGGCGGCGCGGCTCTCGGCGCGGCGGCGGGTGATGGCGGGGCCGGTGGGCTGCGGGCTCTGCGGTCTCGACAGCGTGGCAGAGGCCCTGCGCCCGCCCCCGCCGCTGCCCCCCGGCGGGCTGCGGCTGGCGGCGGCGGATGTGCGCGCGGCGATCGCGGCGCTGCCGGGCCACCAGCCGCTGCACGACGCCACCCGCGCCGTCCATGCGGCGGGCTTCTGGCGGCCGGGCCACGGCATGGTCGCGGTGCGCGAGGATGTGGGCCGGCACAACGCGCTCGACAAGCTCGCCGGTGCGCTGGCGGCGGCAGGGGTGCCGGGCGGGGCGGGCGCGGTGGTGATGACCAGCCGCCTGTCGATCGACCTCGTGCAGAAATGCGCCCGGATCGGCGCGCCGGTGCTGATCGCCGCCTCGGCCCCCACAGCGCATGCCGTGCGGCTGGCCGAAGGCGCGGGCCTCACCCTCTGCGCGCTGGCCCGCGCCGAGGGGTTCGAACTTTTCACCCACCCCGGGCGGATCCTGACCGAAGGGATCCCCGATGTCGCCTGACCCCCGAGGCCGCCGATGCCGCAAGACAGACTGATCCGCATGGCCAACCAGATCGCCGGGTTCTTCGAAACCCAGCCCCGGGCGGATGCGGCGGCAGAGGTGGCCAAACACATCAACGACTTCTGGGATCCCCGGATGCGCCGCGCGCTGGCCGCGATCATCGCCGGGGGCGGGCAGGGGCTGAACCCGCTGGTCCTGCGCGCCGCCCCGGCGATCCGCGTGCCGTGAGGGCGGCGGCGGGAGTTTCACACCCCCGGCGCCGGCTGGTTCTCGAACCAGCGGCGCACCATCCGGCGCCCCGTGGGATATTCAGAGACAGGAAATGAAGAGGGCCGGGCAACAGCATGATCCTGTTCATTTTCTGTCCTTAAATATCCCCGCCGGAGGCTCCCGCGCTCTGCGTTCGCGCAACCGTGGGGGGAGGCGATGGTGCCGCAACATGGAGGGCGACACATGCCCACAAGCCCCCCGCAGCTTGGCGGGCCCGCGTTCTGGCATGCCGAAACCGGCGGGCCGCCCGTGCTGCGGCCGGGGCTGGAGGGCGACACGACCGCCGATGTCTGCATCGTCGGCGCGGGGTTCACCGGGCTCTGGTCCGCGTATTACCTGACGCAGGCCGCGCCGGGGCTGCGGGTGCTGGTCGTGGAAAAGGACTTCGCCGGTTTCGGCGCCTCGGGGCGCAACGGGGGCTGGCTGACCGGCGGCTTCGCCTGGCGGCACGAGCGTTATCTGGAAACGGGCGATGCGGCGGGGGTGCGGGCCATGGTGCGGGCGATGGCCGGCACGGTGGACGAGGTGATCCGCGTCGCCGGGGCCGAGGGGATCGACGCCCGCATCTGCCGCACCGCCGAACTGCTGGTCGCCACCAACCCCGCGCAACTCGCCCGCGCCCGGGCGGAACTGGACCACCGCCGCGCCTGGGGCGAGGACCGGCTGCACCTGATCGGCGCGGCAGAGGCGCGGGCGCGGGTGGCGGTGCCCGGCGCATTGGGCGCGCTGGTGCTGGACGGCGTGGCGCGGGTGCAGCCCGCGCTGCTGGTCCGGGGCCTTGCGCGCGCGGTGGAGGCGCGGGGGGTGCGCATCGTCGAGGGAACGCCCGCCACCGCCATCGCCCCCGGTATCGTCACCACCCCGCGCGGGCGCATCCGCGCGCCCCTGATCCTGCGCGCGACCGAGGGGTTCACCGCCGGGCTGCCGGGCCACCGGCGCGACTGGCTGCCGCTCAACTCGGCCCAGATCGTCACCGAACCGCTGCCGCCCGCGGTCTGGGCCGCCATCGGCTGGCAGGGGTACGAGCTTCTGGGCGACATGGCGCATGGCTATTGCTACGGCCAGCGCACCGATGACGGGCGCATCGTGCTGGGTGCGCGCGGGGTGCCGTATCGGATGGGCTCGCGCCTCGACACGGCCGGGCGGCCCGATGCGCGGACGGTGGCGGGGCTGGTGGCGCGGCTGCACCGGCATTTCCCCGCCGCGCGGGGCGCCCGCATCGCCCATGCCTGGTGCGGCGTCCTCGGCGTGCCGCGCGACTGGTGCGCGACGGTGGGGTTCGATGCGGCCACCGGCATCGGCTGGGCCGGGGGCTATGTCGGCGTCGGCGTTTCCACCGCCAATCTTGCGGGCCGCACCATGGCGGACCTCATGCTCGGCCGCGACAGCGACCTGACGCGGCTGCCTTGGGTCAACCGCCGCCCCCGCCGGTGGGAACCCGAGCCCCTGCGCTGGCTGGCCGTCCGGGGCCTTTATGCCGCGTTGCGGGTGGCGGACAGGATGGAGGACCGGGGGCAGGGCGGCACCGCGGCCCTGGCGCGGGCGGCGATGCGGATCGCGGGGCGCTGAGCGCGGAAAGCTGCATCACGGATGCGGCATTGTGCCTGCGGGCCATTGCGTGGGGGGCGGTAGAGGCGTATGGGAATGAACGTTCATTCACGCCTGCCCGACTCACCCGCCCATGACCCAGCCCGCCACCGCCGCCGCCACCGCCCCGATCCTGGATGCCCGCGCCGCCGAGATCCTCGACGCGATCACCGAGGTGTTCGCCGCCAAGGGCTTCGACGGCGCCTCGATGCAGGATCTGGCCCGCGCGGCGGGGATGAGCGCGGGAAACTTCTACCGCTATTTCCCCTCCAAGGACGCCATCGTCACCGCCATCGTGGAACGGTTCATGGCCGGGATCGAGGATGACTTCGGCACCATCTTCCGTTCGCCCGACCCGCTGGCCGCCACCCGCGCCGCGGTCCGCCACCGAATCGAGGAGGGCCTGCCCTGCGACGGCGTGCTCTGGGCGGAAATCGAGGCCTGCGCCCAACGCCGCCCCGAAGTCGCCGCCATCGCCGCGCGGACCCGCGCCCGCGTGCAGGGCCAGTTGCTGCGCGTCATGGCGGTGATCGCGGGCCTGCCGGAACCAGAGGCCGAACGCCGTTTCGCCGCCCATGCCGCGACCGTGCTGCTGATGGTGAAAAGCGTGGCCATGCAGGCGCAGGGCGCCGCGGCGGTGCCCGGGGTGGTGCCGCTGGTCCTGCGCGCCATCGACGCGATCCTCGACGACATCGCCACCACCGCGAAGGAATGACCATGCAAGCCCCGCGCCCGCCGATCCTGACCGCCGCCCTGATCGCGCTGGCGCTGGCCGGGCCGCTGCGGGCCGAAACCGCCACCGCGCCGCCGCCCGCGATCACCGTGGTGACGGCGGCAGAGGCCACGCTGGCCGAGCGCGTCGTGGCCTCGGGCCTGATCGCGCCGGTGGAAGAGGTCGCCGTCCAGCCGCAGATCGAGGGGCAGGCGATCGACGCCCTGCTGGCCGATCTGGGCGATACGGTCGCGGCCGGGCAGGTGCTGGCGCGGCTGTCGGATGCGGCGCTGGTGCTGGCGCGCAGCCAGTTGCTGGCGGGGCAGGCGGCGGCAGAGGCTGCGGTGGCGCAGGCCCGCGCCCAGATCACCGAGGCGGAGGCGAACCGCGACGAGGCGATCCGCGCCCGCGACCGCGTGGCGGCGCTGCGCGCGCAGGGCGTGGCGGCGCAGACCGCCGCCGATCAGGCCGCCGCCGCCGCCACCGCCGCCGAGGCGCGGGTGGCGCTGGCCCGGCAGGGGCTGGCGGGGGCAGAGGCGCAGGTGGCGGTGACGGTGGCGCAACTGGCGGATGTGGATCTGAAACTGTCGCGCACGCAGGTGAAGGCCCCGGTGGCCGGCGCCGTGGTGGCGCGCAACGCGGTTCTGGGCGCCATCGCCAGCGCGCAGGGCCAGCCGATGTTCGTGCTGATCCGCGACGGCGCGCTGGAACTGCGCGCCGATGTGGCCGAATCCGACCTGCTGCGCCTTGCCCCCGGGCAGGTGGTGGCGCTGCGCGTCGCGGGGGCGGATGCGCCCATCCCCGGCCATGTCCGGCTGGTGGAGCCCGCCATCGACCGCGCCACCCGCCTCGGCCGCGTGCGCATCGCCATCGACACGCCGCAGGCCGTGCGCAGCGGCATGTTCGCGCAAGCCGAAATCCTCATCACCCGCCGCAGCGCGCTGGCCGTGCCGGTGGCCGCCGTCGGCCGCAGCACCAATGGCCCCACCGTCCTGCGGGTGCGCGACGGCGTGGCCGAAGAGGTCGCCGTCACCACCGGCATCCGCGACGGCGCGCTGATCGAGGTGGCATCGGGCCTGTCGCCGGGCGACAGCGTGGTCGCCCGCGCCGGGGCCTTCGTCCGGCCCGGCGACCGCATCACCCCCGTGCCCGCCGCCGCCCCGGCGGCCGCCACGCACTGACGGGGGCGCGCATGAATTTCTCCGCCTGGTCCATCCGCAACCCCATCGCGCCGATCCTCGGCTTCGTCCTGCTGATGGTCCTCGGCTGGCAGTCGTTCAACACCCTGCCGGTCACGCGCTTTCCCAATATCGACGTGCCGCTGGTCGCCGTCACCGTCACCCAGGCGGGCGCCGCGCCGGCAGAGATGGAAAACCAGGTCACCAAGGAAATCGAGGATGCCGTCGCCGGCATCACCGGGGCCAAGCGCGTGACCTCCTCGATCAGCGACGGCAAGTCCTCGACGGTGATCGAGTTCCGCATGGAGGTGCCGACCGACAAGGCGGTGCAGGACACCAAGGACGCCATCGACCGCATCCTCGGCAAGCTGCCGGGCGAGGTGGACACGCCCATCGTCTCGCGCATCGACGTGGAGGGGCAGGCGATCATGACCTTCGCCGTCACCGCCCCCGACATGACGCTGGAGGAACTGTCGTGGTTCGTGGACGACACGGTGATCCGGTCGCTTCAGGGCCAGCCCGGCATCGGCCGGATCGACCGCTATGGCGGGGCGAACCGGGAAATCCGGATGGAACTGGATCCCGTGCGGCTCGACGGGTTCGGCATCACCGCGGTGCAGGTCAGCCAGCAGCTGCGCGCGACCAATGCCGATGTGGGCGCGGGGCGCAGCAATCTGGGCGGCGGAGAACAGGCGATCCGCACGCTCGGCGACGCGGCGACGGCGCAGCGGCTGGCGGAGACGACCATCGCGCTGCCCTCGGGCCGGCATGTGCGGCTGTCCGATCTGGGCGCGGTGGTCGACAGCTACGCCGAACTGCGGTCGTTCGCGCGGTTCAACGGCGAACATGCGGTGGTTTTTGCCGTCTACCGCGCCAAGGGGGCATCCGAGGTTTCCGTGGCCGAAACCGTCAACGCGCGGCTCGACACGCTGCGGGCGGCGCATCCGGCGGTGACGGTGCTGCCGGTGGACGATACGGTCTTTTACACCTACGGCAATTACGAGGCCGCGTTGCACACGCTGATCGAGGGCGCGATCCTGGCGGTGCTGGTGGTGCTGGCCTTCCTGCGCAACTGGCGCGCGACGCTGATCGCGGCGGCGGCGCTGCCCTTGTCGGCGGTGCCGACCTTCTGGCTGATGGACATGCTCGGGTTCTCGCTCAACCTCGTGTCCTTCCTTGCCATCACGCTGGCCACCGGGATCCTGGTGGACGACGCCATCGTGGAAATAGAAAACATCGCCCGCCACATCCGCATGGGCAAGACACCCTACCGCGCCGCCATCGAGGCGGCGGACGAAATCGGCCTTGCGGTGATCGCCACGACCCTGACCATCGCCGCGGTCTTCGTGCCGGTGTCGTTCATGCCCGGCATTCCGGGGCAGTATTTCCGCCAGTTCGGGATGACGGTGGCGATTGCGGTGCTGTTCTCGCTGCTGGTGGCGCGGCTGATCACGCCGATGATGGCGGCCTACCTCATGTCGCCCAAGGACGCCGCGCATGGCGAGGGCGACCATGACGGCCCGGTGATGCGCGTCTATACCGCCTTCGTCCGCCGCACCCTGAACGCGCGCTATGTGACGCTGCTGGCGGCGGTGGCGGTGCTGGCGGTCTCGGGCTATTTCATGCTGCGCATCCCCGGCAGCTTCCTGCCGCCCGAGGATGTGAGCCGCATTCCCCTGAGCGTGGAACTGCCCCCCGGCGCGGCCTTGGCCGATACCGACCGCACCACACAGGCGATGCGCGGCATCATCGCCGGGATCGACGGGGTGGAAAACGTCTTCGTCCTCGGCGGCGCCTCGCCCACGGGCGATCTGGACGTGCGCCGCGCCGCGGTGACGGTGCTGCTGGAACGGCTGGACCATTCGCTGCTGCGCCGCCTGTCCGACATCGGCCGCGCCCTGCCGCTGGTGGGCCCGCTGGTGCCGGCGGTGGAAACCCATGGCCGCACCCGGCCGCAGGTGGATATCGAGGCAGAGATCTTCGCCCGCCTCGCCGTCCTGCCCGATGTGCGGGCCTTCAAGCTGAACGACCGCGGGCAGCGCGACATCTCGTTCTCGATCCTGTCGCAGGACGAGGCCGAACTCGACCGCACCGTCGCCCGGCTGGAGGCCGCGTTGCGCAGCGAACCGGCGCTGGCCAATGTGGGCTCCGAAGGCGCGCTGCCCCGGCCCGAGGTGCAGGTGATCCCGCGTGCGGCAGAGGCCGCGCGGCTCGGCGTCACCACGCGCGCCATCGCCGACACGCTGCGCGTGGCGACGATCGGGGATTACGACGCGGCGCTGGCCAAGGTCGCCATCGACGACCGGATGATCCCGGTGCGCGTGCAACTGGCCGAGGACATGCGCGCCGACCTCGCGCGCCTGTCTGCGTTGCGGGTGGCGACGGCGACGGGGGGCAGCGTGCCGCTGGCGGCGGTGGCCGACATCGCCATCGGCACCGGCCCTGCCACCATCGACCGGATGGACCGCCAGCGCCGCGTGACCCTTGGCGCGAGCCTGCCGCCGGGCGTGCCGCTCGGCGTGGCGACCGAACGGTTCAAGGCGATCACCGCGGCGGCGGACCTGCCGGCTTCCGTCACCATCGCCGAGGCGGGCGACGCCGAGGTGCAGCAGGAACTGATGGTCAGCTTTTCCAACGCCATGGTTCTGGGGCTGATGCTGGTGCTGACGGTGCTGATCCTGCTCTTCGGCAGCGTGATCCAGCCCTTCACCATCATCCTGTCGCTGCCGCTCGCCATCGGCGGCGTGGCGGCGGCGCTGATCCTGACCGGCAGCCCGGTGTCGATGCCGGTGCTGATCGGGATCCTGATGCTGATGGGGATCGTGACCAAGAACGCCATCCTGCTGATCGACTTCGCCATCGAGATGGTCAATCAGGGGATGGACCGCACCGCGGCGATGATCGAGGCCGGGCGCAAGCGCGCGCAGCCGATCGTGATGACCTCCATCGCCATGTCGGCGGGCATGCTGCCTTCCGCGCTCGGGGTGGGCGAGGGCGGGTCTTTCCGCGCGCCGATGGCGACGGCGGTGATCGGCGGCATCATCATGTCGACGGTGCTGAGCCTCGTCGTCGTGCCCTCGTTCTTCCTGATCATGGACGATCTGGGCCGGCTTCTGGGGCGCATCTTCGGCCGGTTCGTCGGGGCCAAGGAGGCCGAACCGGCGGTGCCCGCCCCGGCGGAACTCGCCGCCGCGCTGGACGAGACCCGCACCGAACTCGCCACCCTGCGCGCGCAGGTCGGGGCTGCGGGACCCGGGGCCCGGCACGCCGCCGAATAGCCCGGCGGAAAGCGCAGTGGCGGGGGTTTCACACCCCCGCACCCCCGTGGGATATTTTCAGACAGAAAATGAGGAGGGGCTTGTCGTTATACGAACCTCCTCATTTTCTGTCTGAAAATATCCCGGGGGTCCGGGGGCTGGCCCCCGGCGCCGACCGCAGGGCCGGGCGCGGCGTCAGGGCAGCAGGTGCCGCCGCCGCACCGACCCCGGCCGACCCGGCAGCGCCAGCCGCGCATCGTTGCGCGCCCGTTCGGCCACCACCTTGCCCTTCGATACCACCGCCAGCCGGTCGGGGCGCAGGCGCAGCGCCTCGACCGGGTTGCCGGCGTCCAGCACCACCAGCGAGGCCAGCGCGCCCACATGCAGCCCGTAGTCCGCCAGCCCGAGGATCTTTGCGTTCTCCACCGTCACCATGTCGAAGCAGCGGTGCATTTCCGCCGGATGCGTCATCTGCGCGACATGCAGGCCCATGAAGGCCACGTCCAGCATGTCGGCGGTGCCGAGCGAATACCACGGGTCCAGCACGCAATCCTGCCCCCATCCCACGGTGATCCCCTGCGCCTGCATCTCGCGCACGCGCGTCAGGCCGCGGCGCTTGGGAAAGCTGTCGTGGCGGCCTTGCAGGGTGATGTTGATCAGGGGGTTGGCGATGGCGGCCACCCCCGCCTCGGCCATCAGCGGCAGCAGTTTCGACACATAGTAATTGTCCATCGAATGCATCGAGGTCAGGTGGCTGCCCGTCGCGCGGCCCTGCAACCCGCAGCGCAGCGCCTCGGCCGCGAAGGTCTCGATATGGCGGCTGAGGGGATCGTCGCTTTCGTCGCAATGCAGGTCGATGGGCAGGCCGCGGTTTGCCGCCAGTTCGCACAACGCGCGCACCGAGGCCGCGCCATCGGCCATCGTGCGTTCGAAATGCGGGATGCCGCCCACCACATCGAGCCCCATGTCCAGCGCGCGCAGGGTGTTCGCCCGCGCCGTCGGGTCGCGGTAAAACCCGTCCTGCGGAAAGGCCACCAGTTGCAGGTCGAGGTACGGCCGCACCTTCTCGCGCACCTCCAGCATCGCCTGCACGCCGAGCAAGCGGTCGTCGCAGGTATCCACATGGCTGCGGATCGCCAGCAGGCCCATCGACACCGCCCAATCGCAATAGTCGAGCGCGCGGGCAACCATCTGATCCACCGTCACGACCTGCTTCAGTTCGCCCCAGAGCGCGATGCCCTCCAGCAGCGTGCCCGAGGCGTTGACGCGCGGGGTGCCGTAGGACAGCGTGGCGTCCAGATGGAAATGCGGATCGACGAAGGGCGGGCTGACCAGATCGCCGGCGGCTTCGATGACCCGGCCCGCCCCGGCCCCCTGCAACTGCCCGACCGCGGCGATACGGTCGCCCCGGATCCCGATATCGGCTTGGGTTCCATCGGGCAGCGTGCCGCCCTTGACGATCAGATCGAACATCAGCGTTCCCCCTTGTTGAACGGCACCATCAGCGCTGCGGGAACCTCTGCCCGCCGCGACATGACGATCAGCGCCAGAATGGACAGCACATAGGGCGTGGCCAGAAACAGCTGATAGGGCAGCGCGGCGCCAAGCGGCGTCTGTTGCAGCCGCACCTGCAACGCATCGAAGGCCGCGAACAGCACCGCCCCCAGAACCGCCTTGCCCGGCGCCCAGGCCCCGAAGACCACCAGCGCGATGCAGATCCAGCCGCGGCCGTTCACCATCTCGAAAAAGAACGACGAAAAGGCCGACAGCGTCAGGAACGCGCCCCCCACCGCCATCAGGCCCGACCCGACGACGACCGCGCCCACGCGGATGCCGGTGACGGAAAGCCCCTGCGCGGCGACGGCGGCGGGGTTTTCCCCCGCCGCCCGCACCGCCAGCCCCAATGGCGTGCGGTAAAGCACCAGCGCCACCACCCCCGCCACCGCGAAGGCGGCCCATGTCAGCGCGGTCTGCGAAAACAGCACCGGGCCGAGGAACGGCAGGTCCGACAGCACCGGAATGTCCATCGGCGCGAAGGGTTCGATCTTCGGCGGGCTGGTGACTTCGGGCAGCAGCAGGCGATAGGCGAAATAGCTGGTCGAGGTCGCCAGCATCGTCACCCCCAACCCCACCACATGCTGCGACAGGCCAAAGGGCACGGTCAGCGCGGCATGCACCAGCCCGAACAGGGCGCCCGCCGCAAAGGCCGCGCCCACGCCCCACCACAAGGGCGCGCCGCCATAGACCGCGATCCAGCCGGTGAAGGCGCCCGCGACCATGATCCCCTCGATCCCGAGGTTCAGCACGCCCGCGCGTTCGCAGATCAACTCGCCCATCGTCGCGAAGATCAGCGGCGAGGCGATGCGGATCGCCGCGGCCCAGAAGCTGGCGGAAATCAGGATCTCCCACATCGCGCTCATCCCCGCACCACCCGGAACCGCGTCAGCAGGATCGCCAGCACCATGAACAAAAGCGCCAGCGCCAAAAGCATGTCGGCGATATAGGTGGGCACGCCGGCGGCGCGGCTCATGCTGTCGGCGCCCACGAAGATGCCGGCGACGAACAGGGCCGAGACGATGACGCCCAAGGGGTGCAACAGCGCCAGCATGGCGACGATGATGCCGGTATAGCCGAAGCCGGGGCTGATGTCCTTGGTCAGGTGGCCCTTGAGCCCCGCGACCTCGGAATACCCCGCCAGTGCGGCAAGACCCCCCGACAGCAGCGCGGTTTTCACCAGCACCCGGTTCACCGGAATGCCCGCGAACCGCGCGGCGCGGATGTTCTGGCCGACGGCGCGCATCTCGTACCCCAATGTCGTGCGGGTCTGGATCAGCCAGACCGCGACGGCGGCGATCAGCGCCAGCGCGAAACCCCAGTGCAGCCGCAACCCGGTGACGATGCGGGGCAACCGCGCTTCTTTCACCAGCGCCGCCGATTTGGGCCAGCCCATGCCCATCGGATCCTTCATCGGCCCTTCCAGAAGATAGCCCACGAACAGCAGCATGATGAAGTTCAGCAGCAGCGTCGTCACCACCTCGTCCACGCCGAGCCGGGTTTTCAGCAAAACGGGGCCGAGCAGCACCAAGGCCCCCGCCAGCATCGCCGCCAGCACCGTCACCGGCAGCACCATCGGCGACCCGATCGCGCCGGTGCCCAGGATCACGGTGACGATGGCGCCGGCGTAAAGCTGCGCCTCTGCCCCGATGTTCCACAGCCGCGCGCGGAAGGCGACGGCGACGGCCAGCCCGGTGAAGATCAGCGGCGTGGCGCGGTTGAGCGTTTCCAACGCGGCGAATTTCGACCCCGCCGCGCCCTTCACGATCAGGCCGAGCGTCGCGAACGGGTCCGCCCCCGCCACCAGCGCCAGCAAGGACCCCGCGACCACCGTGGCGGCCAGCGCCAGCAGCGGCAGCCCCGCCTGCCGCAGGGCGGTGGGGTTGGCGATGGGTTCAAGCCGCATCCGCGCCCCCCGCAAAGCCTTGCCCGGCCATCCACAGCCCCAGATCCGCCGCCCCCATCGTGCCGCGGGCAAAGGGCGGCGACAGCCGGCCCTCGGACATGACATGGATCACGTCGGACAGCTGCAACACCTCGTCCAGATCCTCGGAAACCAGCAGCACCGCCGCCCCCGCGTCGCGCGCCGCCAGCAGCCGGCCGTGGACGTAAGAAATGGCCCCGATGTCGAGCCCCCGCACCGGCTGGTTGGCCAGAATGATCCGCGGCCCCGGTTCCAGCACCCGGCCGAGGATCAGTTTCTGCATGTTGCCCCCCGACAGCAGGCGGATGCGCGCCTGCGGGCCGGGGCAGCGGATGTCGTAGCGGGCAATGATCCCGCGGGTGAAGGCCTCGGCCCGGCGCCAGTCCATCCAGCCGCGGCGGGCGAAGCCGGGGCGGTCGTAGCATTCGAGGATCGCGTTTTCCGTCAGGGTGAAATCGGCGATGGTGCCGGTCTTGTGCCGGTCCTCGGGGATGCGGGCGATGCCGGCGGCGACGGCGCGGCGGGGGCTCCAGCCCTTCGGGGGCGCACCCGCGACCTCCATCCGCCCGGCAGAGGGCCGGATCAGGCCGGACATCAGATCGGCCAGCGCCGCCTGCCCGTTGCCCGACACGCCCGCAAGCCCGGTGATCTGGCCCGCATGCAGCGACAGGTCCACCGCGCGCAGGCCCACCGCCTCGCCCTCCGGCGTGGTGGACACGTTCGCCAGCCGCAGCAGCACCGGCCCCGCCACGCCCGGCGTGGCATCCGGCGGGCTGACCGCGCCGCCGACCATCAGCGCCGCCAGCGCCGCGGCGTCGGTCGCATGGGTATCGACCTCGCCCGCCACGCGCCCGTGGCGCAGCACCACGCAGCGGTCGGCGATGGCCATCACCTCGTGCAGCTTGTGGCTGATGAACACCACCGACAGCCCGCGCGCACAGGCCCGGCGCAGCGTGGCGAAAAGCGCGTCCGCCTCTTGCGGGGTCAGCACGGCGGTGGGCTCGTCGAGGATCAGGATGCGCGCGTCGCGGTAAAGCGCCTTCAGGATCTCCACCCGCTGCCGTTCGCCCACCGACAGGCTGGCGACCTTGGCATCCGCATGCACCGCCAGCCCGAAATCGCGCGACAGCGCCGCCACCTTCGCCCGCGCCGCCGCCAGCCCCGCCCCGGGCCGCCACAGGGATTCCGTGCCAAGGCGGATGTTGTCCAGAACCGAAAGATTGTCGGCCAGCGTGAAATGCTGATGCACCATGCCGATCCCGGCCGCCAGTGCGGCACGCGGGTTGCCCGGGGGCAGGGGGCGGCCGAAGGCGGTGACGGTGCCCGCATCGGCCGTGTAATGGCCGAAAAGGATGTTCATCAGCGTCGTCTTGCCCGCGCCGTTTTCGCCCAACAGCGCCACCACCTCGCCCCGGTGCAGGGCGAGGGTGATGGCGTCGTTCGCGGTCAGCGCCCCGAAACGCTTGGTGATCCCGTCGAGGCGCAGCACGACCTCCCGCGCCTCTGCTGGCGCGGGCGTCACGAGGATTTCGGCTCGTTGTCGTCGATGGTCACGGTGAAGCTGCCGTCCCGGATCGCGGCCTCGCGTTCGGCCACCCGTTTCATCGCCGCCTCGGGCACCTTGCCCTCGAACGTGCCGAGCGGGGCGAGCGTGCAGCCGCCTGCCTTCATGAAGGAATAGACGCCATAGTCGGCGGCCTTGAAGGCGCCGGCCTGCACCGCCTCGATCGCCTTGGCCAACGTCGGTTCGAAATGCCACAGGGCGGAGGCGACCACGGTGTCGGGGTAATCGCCCTGCGTGTCGATCACGTTGCCGATGGCCAGCACGCCCTTTTCCTTGGCCGCGTCCGACACGCCGAAGCGTTCGGCATAAAGCATGTCGGCCCCCGCCTCGATCATCGCGAAGGCGGTTTCCTTGGCCTTGGGCGGGTCGAACCACGACCCGATGAAGCTGACCTGGAACGTCACCTCCGGGTTCGCCTCGCGCGCGCCGGCCATGAAGGCGTTCATCAGCCGGTTCACCTCGGGGATCGGAAAGCCGCCGACCATGCCGATATTGCCCTTGGACATCGCGCCCGCGATGATGCCGGTCAGGTAGCTGGCATCCTGGATGTAGTTGTCGAAAACCGCGAGGTTCGGCACCGCATCGTCGGGCGGGAAGGACGACCCCATGAGGAAGGCCACGTCCGGGTAATCCGCCGCGACCTCGCGCGCCTCCTGTTCCACGCCGAAGATCTCGCCCACGATCAGCTTGGCGCCGCCTTCGGCATATTCGCGCATGACGCGCGGGTAATCGGTGTTCGACACGTTTTCGGTGAAGCTGTAGTCCACCGTGCCCGCGGCCTTCGCCGCCTCTGCCGCCTTGTGGATGCGGCTGACCCATTGCTGTTCCACCGGCACGGTATAGATGCCCGCGACCTTCAGCGCGCCCTGCGCCCGCGCCCGCCCGGGCAGACCGCCGAAGCCGGTGCCCAGAAGCGCCGCCCCGCCGGTGATCAGAAGCCCCCGGCGGCTCAGCCCGAAACGTTTCGTCTGCGTCATGATCGCGACTCCAACCCTGTTGATTTGACCGGACGGTAAAACAGCGCCCGATTCGTGGCAATCGGGCTTGCAGAGGGTAATCGCAGCCGGGGCGGGCCCCGCGGCGCGATCACCAAAGCTGATAGATGCCGCCGGTCACATGGACCGTCTCGCCGGTGATGAACCCGGCCCGGGCGGAACACAGAAAGGCGACCACGCCCGCCACATCCTCGGGCGTGCCGGCGCGCTTGATGCTCTGGCCGCGTTCGGAATGGGCGGCGAGTTCGGCAAAGACGGAACTCGCCTTCAGCCGGTCGGTATGGATCAGGCTGGGGGCGACGGCGTTGACGGTGATGCCGTCGCCGCCCAGTTCCACCGCCAGCGCGCGGGTGAAGCCCTGGATGCCCGCCTTCACCGTCGCATAGCAGGCCATGTTGTCCGCCCCGAGCGCGGCGAGCGAGGACATGTTGACGATCCGCCCGCCGCCGCGCGCGCGCAGATGCGGCGCGGCGGCGCGCACCATGTTGAAGGCGCCGGTCAGATGCACGCGGTTGACGGCGGCCCATTGATCGTCGGTCATGCCGGTGATCGGGCCGAGGTGCGAATAGCCGGCGTTGTTGACCAGAATGTCCAGCCCGCCCGCCGCCGCCACGACCTCTGCCACGCCTGCGGCCACGGCATCGGGCGCTTCGATGTCGCGCCCGATGGCGATGGCGCGCCCGCCCGCGGCGAGGATCGCGTCGCGCAGCGCCGCGGCCGCCGGGGCCGCGCGGTCCCAGATGGCGACCGTCGCGCCCTCGCGCGCCAGATCGCGGCAGATCGCCGCCCCGATGCCGTTGCCGCCCCCCGTGACGATGGCGGTCTTGCCTGCAAGCCCCAGATCCATGTGCTTCTTCCCCTCAGCCGGCCCAGGCGGGCAGGGGGCTGTCCATCCGCGCCAGCGCGCGCCCCACCGCCGGGCGCGCCAGCATCCGCCGCGTCCAGCCGGCCAGCGCCTGCCAGTCCGGCAGAAACAGGCCCGAGGTGACGGCCCAGTTCACGAACACCAGCGCATAGCCATCGGCAAGGCTGTAGCTGTCGCCCAGGGCCCAACGGCGCCCGGCCAGCATGCCGTCAAGCTCCGCCAGCCCCGCCTGGAACGCCGCGCGCCCCCTGTCGGAAATCCCGGCATGCGCCGCGGGATCGGCGGAAAAGACCGCCGGTTTCAGGAAGCGGCGATAGTCGATATGCAGCGTGCTGGCGTACCAGGCCAGCAGCGACAGGCATTCGGCGCGGTCCAGCGGATCCCGCGGCATCAGCCCCGCGGCGGGGTGCAGCGCGGCGATCAGGTCGAGGATCGCCACGCATTCGCGCAAGGAATGGTCCCCCATGCGCAGGACAGGCACCTTGCCGCGCGGATTGATGCGCAGCAGCGCCGCGCGGTCCTGCGACAGGTCCACGGCGGCGTAGGCTGCCCCGCATTCCTCGAGCGCGATCAGCGGGCCGAGCGCGCAGGTGCCGGGGCGGTAGTAGAGCGTGAGCGGAGGCGGCATGGCCGGGGCCTTTCCTGTGGTCGCGCCACGATGGGCCGCCGCCGCCGGGGCCGTTATCCCCGCGCCATGGGACGCGGCGCGCCGCGCATGGCCACGGCCGGGCTGGACAAATGTTCACCTTTCGTCCATGTTCGGCGCATGATCCCCGCCACGCCCCCCATCCTGCCGCCCACCCCCGGCCAGCTTCTGGCCCGGGGGGTGAGCCGCCACCTGATCGGGCATGACTTCATGCCGCTGACCGAATTCGTGCCCGCCCCGGGGCTGCGGGTCGATGTCATCGCGCTTGGGCCAAGGGGAGAGATCTGGGTGGTGGAATGCAAATCCTGCCGGGCGGATTTCGTGGCGGACCGCAAGTGGCAAGGGTATCTGGACTGGTGCGACCGCTTCTTCTGGGCGGTGGATGCCGATTTCCCGGCCGAACTGCTGCCCGGGGAAACGGGGCTGATCCGCGCCGATGCCTTCGATGCCGAGATCCTGCGCATGGGCCCCGAACGCCGCCTCGCCCCCGCCCGCCGCGCGGCGTTGACCCGCAGCCTCGCCCGCACCGCGGCGCGGGCGCTGCACGGATTGCGCGATCCGCGCCACGCGATGGGCTGAGCCGGGGCAGGTTCCGGCGACGGGCGCAGGGCCCGAACCCGGCGGATGGCTGCGCCTCCGGCGGGGATATTCGGGCCAGCCTGAAGATCGGGCGCCCCTTCCCACGGGAAGCACGTCCTGGCTTCATCTTGCCCGAAATACTCCGGGGGTCCGGGGGCTGGCCCCCGGCACCGCCCTGTCCGCGCAAGCGGCGCCGGGCCCTGTGTGATCAGCCGCGCGGCTTGCCCTTTTTCGCCGCGCCGTCGCCCCTGGCCCCCTTGCCCATGGCGCGGGCGGCCTCTGCGGCGGCGCGCAGTTCCTCGGCGATCTCTTCCGCCTCGTCGGGGTCGAAGTCGAGCGGCAGGTCCACCCCCTCGGCCTCGACATAGATCCGCACCATGCCCATCGTGGTCGGGCCGATCTGCAGATTCGCGGCGATGTCGCTTTGCGAGTCGATCCCCATCCCCGTCTCCTTCGTGCCGGAATACCGTCCGGGGGTACCCCGTCGCCGCCCGCGGCGCAAGTGGCAGGCCGCGCAGAGAGAGGCTTGCATTCCCCGCCGGGCGGCGCTACATCCGCGCCAGTGCCGCCTTAGCTCAGTTGGTTAGAGCACCAGATTGTGGATCTGGGGGTCCCCCGTTCGAGCCGGGGAGGCGGTACCATCCCGGCCTATTCCCCGTCGCGCGGCACCGAATAGCCCGAGGACATCGCCATCGTCCCCCCGTCCATCACCAGCGCCGTGCCATGCATGGAACCGGCCTCGTCGCTGGCGAGAAACAGGATGCCGCCCGCCTGCTGGTCCATCGTCGCCGCCTGACCGAGCGGGATGCGCCGTTCGCGTTCGGCGAACATTTCGGGGTTCTGGCGCTGGCCGCTGCGGGCCAGTTCGGTCCAGGTCAGCCCGGGGCAGATCGCGTTCACGCGGATGCCGTACTGCCCCCAGTCCACCGCCAGCGCCTTGGTGAGGCCGATCGCGCCGTGCTTGGAGGCGACATAGGCCGGCGCATCGGGGATCCCCGCCATGCCCGCGCCCGAGGCCACGTTCACGATCGCGCCGCGCCGGGCGGGGATCATCGCCGCCACCGCCACCGCCTGCGACCAGAAGAACATCCCGTCGAGGTTCACCGCCAGCGTGCGCCGCCAGTCCGCCGCCGTCACCCGGTGCGCGGGGCAAAGGCCATAGGTGCCGGCGTTGTTCACCAGCACGTCGATGCGGCCGAACCTGTCCATCACCTGTGCGGCCGCGGCATGCACCGCGGCCGCGTCGGTCACGTCGCCGGGCAGGGCGGTGGCATGGCCGCCCTCGGTCGCGATCAGCTGCACCGCGCGGTCCACCGCCGCGGGGTCGAGATCGTTGACCACCACCCGCGCGCCCTCGGTCGCAAAACGGCACGCGGCCTCGAAACCGATGCCGCGCGCGGCGCCGGTGATGACGACGACCCTGTCCCTGAACCTCACCGCATGTCCTCCCCTGCCGGCATGCCGATCCAACCTTTGGATTTCATTCATGTTTTATGGGATCAGGGTTGTCGGCCCCCGTGGGGTTGTCAATTCCCGGCGCCCTCGTCCGGGCCTATCGTTGCCATAGGGAAAGACGAAGGGCTGCGCGGGTGCCACGGGGCCCCTGCTGGTGCAGGATAGCCGTGGGCTTCCGGCGCCGCCGCATACCGGGCCATCGCATGCCGCCAGACGGGACCATCGCCATGACGCCGGAACAGCACGGGGATCTGAAGATCGACCTTCGCCAGATCGGCTATTTCATCGCCATCGCGGAATGCGGCAGCATCACCCGGGCGGCGGCGCGGCTCGGCATCACGCAGCCCTCGCTGTCCGAGGCGGTGGCGCGGCTGGAACGCGACCTCGGCGCGGCGCTGGTGTTGCGCACGGGGCGCGGGGTGGTGCTGACGCGGGCGGGGGCGGCGCTGGCGGCGCATGGGCGGGTGATCCTCGGCGCGGTGCAGGCGGCGGTGCGCGACGTGCGGCAACTGGGGGCAGAGGCGCGCGGGCCGGTCTCGCTCGGCCTCACGCCGACGCTGACCAGCCTGATCGGGGTGCCGCTGGCCGAAACCGTGGCGCATGAGCATCCCGAGATCCAGTTGCTGATCAGCGAGGGCGTGTCGCCGGTGACGCTCGAAGGGCTGTCGAACGGGCGGCTCGACCTCGGCGTCTGCTACGAGGGGCACGATTTCGGCGCTTTCGAGGCCGAACCCCTGTGGGAGGAGGAACTGTTCCTGCTGTCGGCCCCCGACGACTGGCCCGATCAGGACCGCGACGGCTGTTTCGTCCGCCGCCCGCTGGCGTTCCGCGATCTGGCGGGGCTGCCGCTGATCCTGCCCAACCGGCCCAACGGGATGCGCAACCTGTTCGACCGCATCGCGCGGTCCCGGGGGGTGGAACTGAAGGCGGTGCTGGAACTCAACTCGCTCGGCAATGCGATCTCGATCGTCACCCGCGCCAGCGCCCATGCGATCCTGTCGCATGCCGCCGTGGTACGCGAGGCGGAACGGGGCGAACTGGTGCTGGTGCCGATCACCGACCCGCCGCTGACCCACACCGCGTTCCTGCTGCGCCGCAAGGGCCAGCCGGTTTCGTCGGCCAGCCAGCTGGTGGAACGGCTGATGATCCGCATCCTGGGCGAGATGATCGCCCGCTACGGCCTGCGCGCGCGGCTGTTGCGGGGGGCGGCGGGCTGAGGCCGCCTGCGTCGCGCCGGAACGCGCCGGAACCCATCCCGCCGCCCGGGCGCAAGACGGGGCAAGCCCCGCCTTACGGGGGGATCGGTATTCACCCTGCCGTTCTGGCTGGCGAAGGCGCGTGCCTTCGCCACAACGATACAGATCGAGTTGCCCTGGCCGGGGGTCCCAAGCCCCCGGCCGGGGCCCGCCCCGCCCTATGCCCCGCTGCCTTCGGTCAGGGCAGGTCGGTGGGCGCGTCCCGGAAGGCTTTCAGCAACTCGCCCCCGGGCAGTTTCTGGCTTTCCATCCGGCTCACCCAGTCGTCGCTGACGCTCGACAGCCGGGCCTGCCAGGCGGCGGTGTCGTCGGCGCTCAGGACCACGGGCGCATAGCCGTGCTTGTCGATCATCTCCTGACGCACGCGGGCTTCCTCGTCCTCCAGCCAGCGGCAGGTATAGGCCTGCGAGGCCATCGCCGCGTTGTCGATCGCCGCGCGCTGGTCGTCGGTCAGTGCGTCCCATTTCGCCTGCGACATGGCGAAGATCACCGTCGCGGTGCCGATGCTCGGCCCCTCGATGCCGTTTTTGATCAGCGGCTCCAGCCCGAAGGCCGGGATCGCGTGATAGGGAAAGAAGGCCCCGTCCACCGTGCCGCGCTGCATCGCGTCATAGGTTTCCGGCCCGGTGATCTGGATCGGCGTCGCGCCATAGGCGCGGGCGGTCTGTTCCATCGCCGGGCCCGCCGCGCGCAGCTTGAGCCCCGCCACATCCGCCATCGTGGCGACCCGCTTGCCGGTGGTGACGATCTTGTAGCCGGGCAGCACCGTCACGAACAGCGCGCGCATCCCCTGCGGCGCCAGTTCGGCCCCGGCCAGCGGCCCGCCGTCCCTGGCGATATGCCACAGCTTCGCCGTGCCCTCGCAGCCGTCCTTGTAGGCGACGGGCAGTTCCGCGACCGAGGTCAGCGGCAGTTTCGCCGGCGTGTAGGACGGCACGAGGATCGCGACATCCGCGAGGCCCGATTCCATCGCGCTCACATAGTCCCGTCCCAGTTGCCCGGCGGGGAAATACTGGAAGTCGATGCCCGTGCCCGATGCGGCCACGGCATCGGCGAAATGCTTGCCGCCATGCTGCCAGATGTAATGGGTTTCGGGGAACACATGGCCGAATTTCAGCGTCACGGGTTCGGCCGTCGCGGTGCCTGCGGCAAGCGCGAGCGTGCAGGTTGCGGCCGCAGCGGCCGCGAATGTCCTGAGGGTCAGCATTTCTCCTCCTTCATGCTGTACTTGTACGTGTCACGGGGGGCCGCGCCCCGCCGGCGAGCGGGGCGCGGCGGCGCATGTGCCGTCAGGGCAGGCGGATGGGCCGGGTCACGGCCCAGTCGCCGAAGGTCGCGCAATAGGTGTTGTGGTAGGCCTCCGGCCCCCCCGCCACGGCGATCAGGATGTCCTCGGGCCGGGCGGTGGGCATGCTGTGGCCGTCGACCATCACGCGCGATCCCTCCTCGATCGCGCTGACTTCCGTCGGCAGGGCCGCCGCCGGGATCCCGGCGCGGTGCCACAGTTCCTGTTGCAGGCGCAGGCGGGAATAGCCCTGCGCGGCCAGCAGCCCGGCATGGCCGGGGTTGAGGAACAGGATCGGGTTCCCCTGGCCGCGCATCGTGTTGTTGTCGGCCAGCGCGGCCATCGCGCTTGCAAGGGCGGCAAGGATGCTGTCGGCCTTTTTCCACGGCGTGAAGATGTTCATGTTGCCCTGCGGGCCGACCACCGTCACCGTGCTGTCGCCCGCGGCGAAACCGCGGTCGACGTGGAAGGGTTCCCACGGGCTTTCCTCTTCCATCTCGCCCAGGCACATCGAATACTTGCCGGGCATGCCGAGCGTGGCCTTGTCCACCTCGCCCGGGATCGCGCCGCCGATGTTGACCATCAGCAGACGCACCGCCCGCCCGATGGTCGCATTCGCCCGCCGCCCGGGGCCGAGCGCGCCGCGCCCGCAGTTGATGTCGAGCGTATGGCGGATGGGTCCGTTGATCAGGATCAGCGGCCCCACCGGGTTGGTGGTGGTGGTGATGCCCAGAAAGTTGAACGCCGGGTCCGCCATCGCCTCGACCACGGCGATGACGACCGGCATGTAGTCCGCCCGGCAGCCCGCCATCACCGCGTTGATGGCGATCTTTTCCACCGTGCCCGGGGCGTTGTGGGGCGGGATCGGCGCGATCACCTGCGACCCCGGGCGGCCCGAGGCGGCGATGAACCGTTCCACCCGGTCGTCGGTGGGCGGGATGATGGGAAAGCCGTCCGTCAGCCCCATGGCATAAAGCGCCTCGAACATCGCCTCGGGGTCGGAAGGCAGGTCGAGGAAACCCGATTGCATGCCGGTCATACGGTATCCTCCTGTCCGGTCCTGCGCCGGTCCGGCGCGATCAGGTCCACATAGGCGTCGATGACGCCCTCGGCGACGCGCTGCACCTCGCCTTCGGGGTAGAACTGGGGATTGAGCGGCAGGATGATGCTGGGCAGGTCGGGCATGCCCTTGCCGGTACGCGCGGCCCTGGCCAGCGCGGTGAACCGTTCGGTCACGAAAACGACGGCGGGAATGCCGCGTTTGATCATCTCGATGCAGTCATGGACACTCCACGACGTGCAGGCGCCTCAATTGGCCAAGCCGACGAGCGCGAAATCGGCCTTGCTGGCGGCCTCTGCGATCACCGCTTCCTCGGCGGCGGTGCCCACGGGGACGGAAAAGGTCAGCACCTCGGCCACGCCATGGCGGGCCCTGAGCGCGGCGCCGATGTGGTCGGCGATCTCGTCCATGCAGGTCCAGTGGTTGTTCAGCACCACCATCCTCTTGCCTTCGAGCGAATTCAGCGTCGGATAGACCCGCGCCCCATGCGCGGCAAGCTCGCCGCGCGGGTTGCGGATGCGGATGAAGTCGGTCATCTCGGATGTCTCCAGGTCTGGCCGGGGCAGGGCGTGCCCCGCCGCAACCTAGCACGGGCGCCGCGCATCCCCGCGCGCGCGCCACGGGCGCCTGTCGGACCGATAGGCGGCGTCTATGGGGCGCCCAGACAGGGCATCAGCCGCGCCACCCCCGCCGCGACCAGCGCCGCATCGCCCCGCGCCTCGACATTCAGCCGCACCAGCGGTTCGGTGTTCGAGGCGCGCAGGTTGAACCGCCAGTCCGCGAAGGAAAGGCTCAGCCCGTCGGTATCGTCGCGCGCCAGCGCCGCGGGACCCAGATCCGCCGCCACCCGCGCCAGCACCGCCGCCGGGTCGGCGATGCGGAAGTTGATCTCGCCCGAGGACGGAAACCGCGCCCGCAGATCCGCCACCAGCGCCGACAACGGCCGGGCACGGCGGCCGATCAGTTCCGCGACCAGCAGCCAGGGGATCATGCCGCTGTCGCAATGCACGAAGTCGCGGAAATAGTGATGGGCCGACATTTCGCCGCCATAGACGGCGCCGGCGTCGCGCATCGCCTGCTTGACGAAGGCATGGCCGGTGCGCGACTGCACCGCCCGCCCGCCGCCCCTTGCGATGGCGTCCAGCGTGGCCCAGACCACGCGGGGGTCGTGCACGATGCGCGCGCCCGGTTCCTTGGCCAGGAACACCTCTGCCAGCAGCGCCACGACATATTCGCCGGGCACGAAATCGCCCCGGTCGTCGAACAGGAAGCAGCGGTCGAAATCGCCGTCCCAGGCGACGCCGAAATCCGCCCCCGCGGCGCGCACCGCCCGGGCGGTGACGGGCCGGTTTTCCGCCAGCAGGGGATTGGGGATGCCGTTGGGAAAGCTGCCGTCGGGGTCGTGGTGCAGGCGCAAGAACCGCAGCGGCGCCCCGCGCGCCGCCAGTTCCGCCGCGATGGCATCGAAGGTCGGCCCCGCCGCGCCGTTGCCGGCATTGACCAGCACCGTCAGCGGCCGCAGCGCCGCGACATCGACAAAGGACAGCACCCGCGCCACATAGGCCGCCCGCGCCCCCGCCGCCGGGATCACACCGCCCCCCGGCCGGGCGGGGCCAAATCCGCCCGCCTCTGCCCGCGCCCGGATCACGGCCAGCCCCGCCGTATCGAGCGGCGCGGAACCCGCCCGTACCAGCTTCATCCCGTTGTAATCCATCGGGTTGTGCGAGGCCGTGACCTCGATCCCGCCATCGGCGGCGAAATGGCTGGTGGCGAAATACATCTCTTCCGTGCCGCAAAGCCCGAGGTCCAGCACCTCGGCCCCCGCATCCGCCAGCCCCGCCGCCACCGCCCCCGCCAGATCCGCCGACGACGCCCGGCAGTCGCGCCCCAGCACCACCCGCGCCGCGCCCTGTTCGGCGGCAAAGGCGCGGCCCACCCGATAGGCCACATCCGTATCCAGTTCCGTTCCCAGACGCCCACGGATGTCATAGGCCTTGAAACAGCGCAGCGCGCGAAACCCCTCAGCCCCGGGCATAGACATCCTCGTAGCGGATGATGTCGTCCTCGCCCAGATAGCTGCCGGTCTGCACCTCGATCAGCACCATGTCGACCTTGCCGGGGTTTTCCATCCGGTGCCGGGTGCCAAGGGGGATGAACACGGATTCGTTCTCGCTGACCAGCCGCTCCTCGCCCCCGATCGTGACCTTGGCGGTGCCGGCGACGACGATCCAGTGCTCGGCCCGGTGCATGTGGCTTTGCAGGCTCAGCGCCTGCCCGGGGTGCACGACGATGCGTTTGACCTGAAACCGGTGCCCGGTGACAAGCGATTCGAACCAGCCCCAGGGGCGATGATCGACCGGGAACTGCGTGGCCTGCGCCGCGCGCCGGGCCCTGAGGGCCGCGACCGCCTGTTTCACATCCTGCGCGCGCGACATGTCGGCGACCAGAACCGCATCGGGCATGGCGATGGCGATGAGGTTTTCCACCCCGATCCCCACCAGTTCCAGCCGCGGCGATTCCGACCGCAGCAGGCTGTTCCGGCTGTCGATCGCCGTGACCGGCCCGGCGGTGGCGACGCCCGCCCCGTCGTGCGGGCTTTCGCGCCAGACGGCCTCCCATCCCCCCAGATCCGACCAGCCGCCGTCATAGGGCACGACCGACAGGTTCGCCGCCCGTTCCATCACCGCATAGTCGATGGAAATATCTTCCGCCTCGGCGAAGGGGGCGGGGGCGAGCCGCAGGAAACCCAGATCCGCCCGCGCCTCGTCGACCGCGCGGCGCACGGGGCCGGTCAGATGCGGCGCATGTGCATCGAAGGCGGCAAGGATGGTGCGGACGGAAAAGAGAAAGATCCCCGCGTTCCACAGATACCGCCCCTCGGCCAGCATCCGCGCCGCCGTATCCGCATCGGGCTTTTCCACGAACCGGCGCAGGGGCCGCGCACCCCCGTCCGCGCCCGGCGGGCCGTCGAGTTCCAGATAGCCATAGCCCGTCTCCGCCCGGTCGGGCCGGATCCCGAACGTCACCAGCCGCCCGGCCGCGGCCTCCGCCCGCCCGGCGGCGACCGCGGCGCGGAAGGCGGCGGCATCGGGCACCAGATGGTCCGAGGGCGCCACCAGCATCAGCGCCTCGGGGTCGGTGCGTTCCAGCCACAAGGCGGCGGCCAGCACCGCGGGGGCGGTGTTGCGGGGCTCCGGCTCGATCAGGATCGCGCCGGGATCGACGCCCGCCGCCGCCAGCTGTTCGGTCACGATGAAGCGGAAATCGGCATTCGTCACCACCACCGGCGGCGCGAAGCCGGGGCCCGCGAACCGCGCCACGCTTTGCTGGAACATCGTCGTCTCGCCCGCCAGCGGCACGAACTGCTTGGGATAGCTCTTGCGCGACAACGGCCAGAGCCGCGTGCCGGACCCGCCGCTCATGATCACCGGATGGATGGCTGGCTGCATCCCGATCTCTCTATTCACTGGCCCGACAGGCGGTTGCATCGCCGCACAGTCTTGGCCACAGATCACGGCGATCTCAAGGCCCGAGCCGGGCGGCCGCGCGGCGCATCCGCCCGGCGGCGGCGCGGGCGGAGGTGTCGGCGGCCTCCGGCGGGGATATTTAAGGACAGAAAGTGATGCAGGGCGCGCCCTTCTTCATTTTCTGTCTGAAAATATCCTCAGGGGGTGAATTGGCGCAGCCAAGAGGGGGCAGAATGCCCCCTGCGCCGCCGGACGCGGGCGCGCCCCTATCCGAAACGGTCGCGCAGCAGGTGCTTTTCCACCTCCAGCACCACCAGCGTGGCCGCGCCGATGGCGAGGATCAGCGCCCCGTCCGCCAGCGACAGCGCCCGCGCGCCGAAGATCGCCTGCATCGCCGGCAGGTAGGTGAAGGCCAGCTGGCCCGCGACCACCACCGCGATCGCCCCCAGCACCGGGCCCGTCCCCCTGACCCCGGTCAGCGTGAACGAGGTCATGTGCAGGTAACGCACGTTGAAGAGGTAGAAGATTTCCAGCACCACCAGCTGGTTGACCACCATCGTGCGCGCGGTTTCCAGATCCCGCCCCTGGCCCTGCGCCCAGAAAAAAAGCCCGAGCGAGATCGCCGTGAACAGCACCGAGACGAAGGCGATGCGCCAGACGAGGAAGGGCGTCAGCAGCCCCGCGTCGGGCCGGCGCGGGGGGCGGCGCATGACGCCGGGCTCTGCGGGTTCGAACGCCAGCACGAGGCCGATGGTGGCGGCGAGGATCAGGTTCACCCACAGGATCTGCACCGGCGTCATCGGCATGGCGAAGCCCACGAGGATCGCGCTGATCACCGTCAGCGCCTCGCCCCCGTTGGTGGGCAGGGTCCAGGCCACCACCTTGCGGATGTTGTCGTGGACCACCCGGCCCTCATGCACCGCCGCGACGATGGAGGCGAAGTTGTCGTCCATCAGCACCATTTCGGATGCTTCCTTGGCCGCCTCGGTGCCCTTCACCCCCATGGCGATGCCGACATCCGCCTGTTTCAGCGAGGGCGCGTCGTTCACCCCGTCGCCGGTCATCGCCACCACGCGGCCCTCGGCCTGAAGCGCCTGCACGATGCGCAGCTTGTGCTCGGGGCTGGTGCGGGCGAAGACCTGCGTGTCCTTCACCGCCGCCGCGAATCCTTCGGGCGAAAGCCTGTCGAGGTCCTGCCCGGTCAGCACCTTGGGGTCGTCGGCCAGCCCCAGTTGGCGGGCGATAGCGGCGGCGGTCGCGGCGTGGTCGCCGGTGATCATGCGCACGGCGATGCCCGCGCTGCGGCATTCGGCGATGGCGCGGATCGCCTCGTCCCGCGGCGGGTCGATGAAGCCCATGATGCCGAGGAAGGTGAGCCCGCCTTCCACATCGGCGAAATCGAGGCCATCGGCATCGGCGGGCATGGACCGGCGGGCGAAGCCCAGGACACGTTCGCCCTGCGCCGCGGCCTCGGCGATGCGGGCATTCCAGAAACCGGGGTCGAGGGGCGCGGGCCCGCTCGCGGTTTCCTGCTGCGCGCACATGGAAAGGATCCGTTCCGGCGCGCCCTTGACCAGCACCACGCCTTCGTCCGGGGCCACGCGGTGCAGCGTCGCCATGAAGCGGTGCTGCGCGTCGAAGGGGATCTCGTCGCGCCGGGGCCATTCGCTGCGCGCCGGTTCGGGGTCCAGCCCCGCCTTCATCGCCAGCGTGACCAGCGCGCCTTCCATCGGGTCGCCCTCGACGGTCCAGCCCGCATCGGGGCGCAGGCGGGCGTCGTTGCACAAAAGCCCGGCGCGGATCAGGCCGCGCGTCCCGGCATCGGGCGCCAGCCGCACCCCGCCCGGGTCATACCCCGCCCCCGCGACCTCCAGACCCGTATCGGCGGTGACGAGGCGGCGCACCGTCATCTCGTTGCGGGTCAGTGTGCCGGTCTTGTCCGAACAGATGACCGAAGTCGCGCCGAGCGTTTCGACCGCCGGCAGCCGCCGGATCACCGCGTTGCGCGCCGCCATCCGCTGGACCCCGATGGCCAGCGTGATGGTGATGACGGCCGGCAGCCCCTCGGGCACCAGCCCCACCGCCAGCGCCACCACCGCCATCATCGCCTCTTCCCAGCCGAAGCCGCGGAAGCCCACGGCAAAGGCGAAAAGCGCCGCCGCCCCGGCGAAGGCGACCCAGGTGAAGCGGCGGCCGAAGGCGTTGATCTGGCGCAGAAGCGGGGTCGTCAGCGCCTCGACCTCGCCCAGAAGGGCGCTGATGCGGCCGATTTCGGTCGCAAGGCCGGTGGCCACCACCACGCCGGTGCCCTGGCCGGTGGCGACCAGCGTGCCGGAATGGGCCATGGACCGGCGGTCGCCAAGGGGGGCGTCGGGGGCGACGGGGGCGGTATCCTTGTCGGCGGCGACGGATTCGCCGGTCAGGATCGCCTCGTCGATGCGCAGGCTGCGCGCGCGCAGCAGCCGCAGGTCGGCGGGCACGCGGTCGCCCGCCTCGATCAGCACCACGTCGCCGGGCACCAGATCCGCCATCGGCACGCCGATGCGGCGGCCGTCGCGCAGCACGCTGGCACGCGGGGCGATCATGCCGCGGATCGCGGCCAGCGCGTCCTCGGCCTTGCCCTCCTGCACGAAGCCGACGATGGCGTTGACGATCACCACCGCGAGGATCACCCCCGCATCCACCGCATGGCCGAGCGCCCCGGCCGCCACCGCACCGGCCAGCATGAAATAGATCAGCGCGTTGTTGAACTGCGCCAGGAACCGCAGCACCGGATGCCGCCGCCGCCCCTGCGGCAGGGCGTTGGGCCCGAACCGTTTCCGCCGCGCCGCGGCCTCGGCCGCATCGAGCCCCGCAGGCGTGGCCGCCAGCGTCGCCAGCACCGCATCGGCGGGCAGGGCATGGGGATGGGCGGGCAGGTCGGCTTTGGCATCGGCGGGGGTGGTGTCGGGCATGGGGGCTCGGCTCCGGGGCAGCGGGGTAACGGGAAGGACGCGGGCGGCGGGGGCGCCCGACAGCAGGTATAGCCCGATCCCGGCCCCGGGGTACAACCCGTGATGCGCAGGCTGTGACCGCGGGCCACACCGATACCGGACCGGGCCGTGGATCGCGGCTGTCGGACAAGGGGGCGGCGGCAGGGCCGGGCTGCATGAGGGGGCGAGACCATGCGCCGGGGCGGGGCTTCGGCGGGACGGCGGTCCGCCCCGACGGGCGCCGCGGTCCTGCCGAAGGGGAAGGCGGCGACGATCGGCCCCTGTTCCGATGCGGCGAAACCCGCCTGCCGGACGGGAAGGGGCCGCGCCGGGGGCTGCGTGTTCCCCGTCATCCGGCCGAACCGCAGCCTGCCCGCCGCCGCCGATGCGAATCGGCGCCGTCCACCTGCCGCCCGGGCGGGCGGCGGGCCTGCGCGGGCGCCATAGGCGATTCCTGGCCGAGGTCGCGGCGCGAAAGGCTTGGCGGGCTTGACATCAGAGAGCGTCCCGGGCGCGCACACCGCGCGCGACCCGGGGCCTGACCGGCGCCGTCCTGACGAAGATGTGAGTCCATCGCACCCCTTGATGCGGCACAAAGCCCGGCCCGGCGTGCATATTTGTCTGTCATCCCGCGACAGAGCTTGATATTTCCCCGCCAAAGCATTCATCTGGGCGAAGGTTTCCCCGGCAAACCCCGGCACCGGCCAGCATCCGGGTGCATCCGCACCCCGGCGCAGCGGCCGGCTGCATCGCGGCGATGCGCGGGAGGGAGATTCGGGCAGGCCATAGCAAAAGGAGACCGGCGGGGATGATCGAACAGAACCTGATTCTGATCCTCGTCTGTCTGCCTTTCGTGGGCGCGCTGCTGGCCGCCACGCTGCCGGTGCATGCCCACAACGCCGCCGCCTGGATTTCCGGCCTGCTGCTGGCGGCGGGGCTGGCCATCATGGCGGTGCTGCACGCGCCGGTGGCGGCGGGGGGCGTGGTGCGGGCGTTGGTGCTGTGGGTGCCCTCGCTGCGGCTGAACCTGAGCCTGCGCGTCGACGGTTTCGCCTGGATGTTCGTCGTGCTGGTGCTGGCGATCGGCATCCTGGTGGTGGTCTATGCGCGCTACTACCTGTCCAGGACCGATCCCGTGCCGCGGTTCTATTCCTTCCTTCTGGCCTTCACCGGCGCGATGCTGGGTGTGCTGGTGGCGGGCAACGTGCTGGTTCTGGTGGTGTTCTGGGAACTGACCTCGATCACCTCTTTCCTGCTGATCGGCTATTGGCACCAGGGGCAGGCGGCGCGCGACGGGGCGCGGATGGCGCTGGTCGTCACCGCCACGGGGGGGCTGTGCCTGCTGGTGGCGATGCTGATCATCGGCCAGATCGCGGGCAGCTATACGCTGGACGTGGTGCTCGCCTCGGGCGATCTGGTCCGGGCCCATCCGCTTTATCCGCTGATCCTCGCGCTGTTCCTGATCGGGGCCTTCACCAAATCGGCGCAGTTCCCGTTCCATTTCTGGCTGCCCGGCGCGATGGCGGCGCCGACGCCGGTGTCGGCCTTCCTGCATTCGGCGACGATGGTGAAGGCGGGGGTGTTCCTGCTGGTGCGCTTTTCCCCCGTTCTGGGCGGGACGGACCTGTGGTTCTACGCCGTCACCGGCATCGGGATGGCGACGCTGATCCTCGGCGCGATGGTCGCGCTCTTCCGCCATGACCTCAAGGGCCTGCTGGCCTATTCCACCATCAGCCATCTGGGCCTGATCACCGCGCTGGCGGGCATCGGCACGCAGGGCGCGATCCTTGCCGCGATCTTCCACATCGCCAACCACGCGGTGTTCAAGGCGAGCCTGTTCATGGCCGCCGGCATCATCGACCACGAAACCGGCACCCGCGACATGCGCCGGCTGTCGGGGCTTTTCCGCGCGATGCCGATCACCGGCACGCTGGCCATCGTCGCCTCGGCCGCGATGGCGGGGGTGCCGCTCTTGAACGGCTTTCTGTCGAAGGAGATGTTCTTCGCCGAGGTGGTGGACTGGCACAACGGCACCTGGCTGGACAATTCGCTGCCCTGGCTCGCGACCTTCGCCAGCGTCTTTTCGGTGGCCTATTCGCTGCGCTTCATCGTGACGGTGTTCTTCGGCCCGAAGGCCGACGACCTGCCCAAGGAACCGCACGAGCCCTCGCCCTGGATGCGCCGGCCGGTGGAACTGCTGGTGCTGGTCTGCCTGCTGGTGGGCATCCTGCCGGGGCTGACGCTCGGCCCGCTGCTGAACCAGGCGGCGCGGTCGGTTCTGGGGGCGGACATGCCCTATTATTCCATCGCGATCTGGCACGGGCTGAACGCGCCCCTGGTGATGAGCGCGGCGGCGCTGATCGCGGGCGCGGTGCTGTACCTGACCTTTGCCGACACCATCGCCAAAGGGCCCGAGGGCCCGCCGCTTCTGCACCGCATCCGTGCGCAGCGGGTCTATGAATGGATGATGCTGCAATTCACCTGGCGGCTGCCGCGCAAGATCTATGGCGCGACCGGCACGGAACGGCTTCAGCCGCAGTTGCGGCTGATGGTGCTGCTGGCGACGGGGGCGGGGGCGGTCACGCTGTGGGGCGGGCTGCGGCTGGCGCATGAGATGCTGTCGACGCCGCTCAACCCCGCCTTCGCGCTGATGTGGGCGGTGGGCGCGGTCTGTGCGGTCGGCGCCGCGTGGCAGGCCAAGTACCACCGTTTCGCGGCGCTGGTGCTGCTCGGGGGGGCGGGGCTGATCACCTGCCTGACCTTCGCGTGGTTTTCCGCCCCCGACCTTGCCGTCACGCAGCTTCTGGTGGAAAGCGTGACCACGGTGCTGCTGCTTCTGGGCCTGCGCTGGCTGCCCCGCCGGCGCGAGGAGATCGCCGAGGACAAGCTTTTGCCCGCCAAGATGCGCCGGCTGCGCGATTTCGTCATCGCCGTGGTGGCGGGGGCGGGGATCGCCGCCATCGCCTTCGTCGTCATGACGCGCCCGACCATCCCCAACATCGGCAACTGGTTCCTGCGCAACGCCTATCACGAAGGCGGCGGCACCAATGTGGTCAACGTGATCCTGGTCGATTTCCGCGCCTTCGACACGTTCGGGGAAATCACCGTGCTGGCCATCGTGGGGCTGACGGTCTTTGCGCTTCTGCGCCGCTTCCGCCCCGCGGCGGAAAGCGCGGGCCTGCCCGAACAGCAGCAGGGCGAGGCGGCAGAGGCGCTGAAGGATTACCTGCGCGTGGCCTCGGTCATCATGCGCTGGATGTTCGCGCCGCTGATCGTGATGTCGGCCTATCTGTTCCTGCGCGGCCACGACCTGCCGGGCGGCGGGTTTTCCGCCGGGGTGACGCTCGCCATCGCGTTCCTGCTGCAATACCTCGGCCACAACGTGCGGTGGGTCGAGGCGCGGCTGACGGTGCTGCCGATCCGCTGGATGGGCTTCGGCCTGCTGATCGCCGGGCTGACCGGCGTGGGGGCGTGGCTTTTCGGCTATCCGTTCCTGACCGCGCATGCGCAATACGTGGACATCCCCGTCATCGGCAAGGTGCCGGCGGCCACGGCGATGGCCTTCGACCTCGGCGTCTATGCGCTGGTGGTGGGGGCGACGATCCTGATGCTGGTCGCGATCGCGCACCAGTCGCTGCGGTCCGCCCGCCTGCGCGAGGTGGAGGCGGAGGCCGAGGCGGAAGCGGAGGCGGAACGGGAGGCCGCGGCCGCCCCCGCCCCGGCCCGGGCCCCCGCCCGGGCCCCCGCCCCCGTTGCCGGAGGGACCGCCTGATGGAATATGTCCTCTCCGCAGCCATCGGGGTTCTGGCGGCTTCCGGCATCTGGCTGCTGCTGCGCCCGCGGACCTTCCAGGTGATCGTGGGGCTCTGCCTTCTGTCCTATGCGGTCAACCTCTTCATCTTCTCGATGGGGCGGCTGACGGTGGGCGTGCCGCCGATCATGCCCAAGGACGGTTCCGTCAACCCCTCGGCCTATGCCGATCCGGTGCCCCAGGCGCTGATCCTGACCGCCATCGTCATCAGCTTCGCCACCACGGCGCTGTTTCTGGTGGTGATGCTGGTCGCGCGCGGGATGACCGGCACCGACCACGTCGACGGAAAGGAGCGCGACTGATGCTGCCCGCGACCGAGCATCTGATCATCGCCCCGATCCTGATCCCGTTCTTCGCGGGCGCGGTGATGCTGATCTACGACGACCGCCGCCGGCGGGCGAAACTGGCCATCGGGCTGGTGTCCGCGGTGGCGCTGCTGCTGGTGGCGGTGGAACTGCTGAACCGGTCCAAGGGCAATGCGCTGTCGGGCGGCAACGACATCGGCTTCTACCTTCTGGGCAACTGGCTGGTGCCCTTCGGCATCGTGCTGGTGATCGACCGGCTGTCGGCGATGATGCTGGTGCTGACGGCGGTGCTGGCGATCCCGGCGCTGATCTATTCGGCCGCCGGCTGGCACCGGCAGGGGCAGCATTTCCATTCGATGTTCCAGTTCCTGCTGATGGGGCTGAACGGCGCCTTCCTGACCGGGGACCTGTTCAACCTCTTCGTGTTCTTCGAGGTGCTGCTGGCGGCGTCCTACGGGTTGCTGCTGCATGGGTCGGGGCAGCTCCGGGTGCGGGCGGGGCTGCATTACATCGCCATCAACCTCGCCGCCTCGCTGCTGTTCCTGATCGGGGTCAGCCTGATCTACGGCGTCACCGGCACGCTGAACATGGCGCAGCTGTCGGTGCAGGTCGCGGCGCTGCAATCGGCCGACCGGGCGCTGCTGCATGCCGCCGCCGCGATGCTGGGCATCGCCTTTCTGGTCAAGGCGGGGATCTGGCCTTTGTCCTTCTGGCTGCCCACCGCCTATATGGCCGGGGCCGCGCCGGTGGCGGCGATGTTCGCGATCATGACCAAGGTCGGGATCTATGTCATCCTGCGGCTGTCGATGCTGGTGTTCGGCGCGGCGGGCGGCGCCTCTGCGGGCTTCGGGGCCGATGTGCTGACGGCGGCGGGCATGGCGACGGTCGCTTTCGGGCTTCTGGGGGTGCTGGCCAGCCAGGGGCTGGGGCGGATGGCGGCGCATCTGGTGCTGGTGTCCTCGGGCACGATGCTGGCGGTCACGGGGTTCGCGCTGGCCGGGGGCGGTGCGCCGATGCTGGCCGGGGCGCTTTACTACATGGTCGGTTCGACCCTTGCGACCGGCGCGCTGTTCCTGCTGATCGAACCGATGAGCCGGGAAGAGGGCGGGATCGCCGCCCTTCTGGCGCTGACCGCCGATGCCTATGGCCTCGACCCCGCCGAGGATGACGCGCAGCCCGAGGTGGGCCTTGCCATTCCCGGCACGCTGACGATCCTGGGGCTTTGCTTTGGGGCCTGCCTGCTGGTGCTGGCGGGGCTGCCGCCGCTGGCGGGTTTCGTCGGCAAGGTGGCGATCTTCCAGGGCATTCTGGATGCGGGCGGGGGCATGCCCTCTGCCGCCGGATGGGCCTTCGTCGCGCTGTTGCTGGTGTCGGGGCTGGCCAGCATCATCGGGCTGGTGCGGATCGGGATCCAGACCTTCTGGGCCTCGGACGGGGTGGTGCCGCGGGTGCTGGCGCTGGAAATCGCGCCGGTGGTGGCGCTCATCGTCATGATCGTGCTGATGACCACGCAGGCGCAGGACGTGCTGCGCTATACCGACGCCACCGCCCGCGCGCTCCACCGGCCAGAGATCTATGCCCAGGGCGTCATGCGCACCCCGCGGGTCGAACCCGCGCCTGCGCCCGCCAACGGCGATGCCGCGGGGGATGCGCCATGAGCCGCCTCGTTCCCCATCCGCTGCTGTCGCTGGCGCTGGTGCTGATGTGGCTGCTGCTGACCCGTTTCTCGCTCGGCCATCTGTTGCTGGGGGTGGTCATCGCGCTGATCGCGGGATGGGCGCTCGGCAAGGTCGAACCCGAACGCCCGCGCCTGCGCCGCATCTGGCCGCTGATCCGGCTGATGGGCATCGTCAGCGTCGACATCATCCGGTCCAACATCGCGGTCGCCGGGCTGATCCTGACGCGCGGGCGGCATGGCGCGCGCAAGTCGGCCTTCGTGGATATTCCGCTGCGGCTCGACGATCCGGTGCCGCTGGCGCTTCTGGCGATGATCATCACCGCGACGCCGGGCACCGCCTGGCTGGAACACGATCCCGACACCGGGGTGCTGATCCTGCATGTGTTCGACGTGATCGACGAGGACGAATGGCGCCACCTGATCCGCGACCGTTATGAATCGCTGCTGCTGGAGGCTTTCGGATGACTGCGACGATACTCTGGTTCGCGATGGGCTATGCACAGATCGCGCTGGCGCTGGCAGCCTGTCTGGCCTGCGTGCGCACGCTGCGGGGGCCGCGCGCGCAGGACAGGGTTCTGGGGCTCGATACGCTTTATGTCACGGCGATGCTGCTGTTCGTCGTCACCGGCCTGCGCGCGGGCACGCCCTTCTTCTTCGAGGCGGCGATGGTGATCGGGGTTCTGGGCTTCGTTTCCTCGGTCGCGCTGGCCAAGTTCCTGATCCGCGGCGAGGTGATCGAATGATCGACCTGGAAACCCTTCCGGTATGGATCGCGCTGCCTGCGGCGCTGTTTCTGGTGATCGGCAGCACGCTGACGCTGCTCGGCACGCTCGGCCTGATGCAGCTGAAAAGCTTCTACGACCGGTTGCATGCGCCGACGCTCGGCACAAGCTGGGGCACGGCGGGGATCATGCTGGCTTCGATGCTGGTGTTCAGTTGGGCCGGCGGGCGGGCGGTGCTGCATGAACTGGTGATCGCCATCTTCGTGATGGTGACGACGCCGGTGACGCTGATGCTGCTCGGCCGCGCCTCGCTGCACCGCGACCGGGGCGAGGGCAGGGCGGATGTTCCGCCCGCCCCGGTGCTGCCGCCGCCGCCGCAGCCGGTGCCGCAGGAAGAGCCTGCCGAATAGGTCAGGCAAAGCCCCGCGCGGCCTCGCGCCGGGCAAAGGCGGCCATGCGGGGGCCGTGCGCGTCCAGAAACGCCTGCGCGCGGGGCGCGTCGTGGCGGGCCAGATCGCGCAGCCACCAGGCCACGGCCTTCTGGATGAACCAGTCGCGGTCGTCGAGATAGCCCGCCGCCCATCCCAGCACCCGGTCGCGGACGCCCAGATCGGCGGGTTTGGGGAAGTTCATCTTGGCCCAGGGCAGGGTCATCACCAGTGCTGCGCGCCGCGTCCACATGTTGGGGTGGCTCACCCATTCGGCCACATCCTCGATCCGCGCGGGATCGGCCACCAGCCGTTTCTGCCCGGCGATGCTGGCGTGATCGGCCACCGCCCACCCTTCGAACCCCGGCGCCCAGGACCGGATCAGCGCCCATGCGCCGGCATCGTCGGGCCGGATGCGCGCCTGCACCAGCAGCTTGGCCGCCGCCACCATCGCCTCGTGGATGCCGCTGTCCCACAGTGCTGCGGCAAGGGCCAGCCGTTCGTCCAGCGTGATACCCGCCCGCCACTGCCGCGCCAGATCGTCGATCACCGGCACCGCCACGCCCAGATAGGGGCGGGGGATCTTGTGATAGGCGGCCATCTCGGCCGCCTTGCCCGCATCCCCCGCCGCGCGCAGGGCGGCCAGCGCCGCATCGGGCGTCATTCGACCGTCACCGATTTCGCAAGGTTGCGCGGCTGGTCCACATCCGTGCCCTTGGCGACGGCGGTGTGATAGGCCAGCAATTGCGCCGGCACCGCGTAAAGGATCGGGGCCAGCAGGGGGGGCACCTCGGGCAGGGTGATGGTGCGCCACACGCCCTCGCCCGCCTGCGCCACGCCCTGCGGGTCGGACATCAGCACCACCTTGCCGGCGCGCGCCATGACCTCCTGCATGTTGGAAACGGTCTTGTCGAACAGCGCATCGCGCGGCGCCATCACCACCACCGGCACGGATGCATCCACCAGCGCGATCGGCCCGTGCTTGAGTTCGCCCGCCGCGTAACCTTCGGCATGGATATAGCTGATTTCCTTGAGCTTCAGCGCCCCTTCCAGCGCCAGCGGATACATCGCCCCGCGCCCCAGGAACAGCACGTCCCGCGCCCGTGCGATATCCACCGCCAGCGCCGCCAGATCCTCGCCCAGGCCCACCGCGTGGTTGAGCAGCCCCGGCAGGTTCGCCAGCGCCGCCAGATGCCCGGCCAGCCGTTCCTCCGACAGCACCCCCCGGTCGCGCCCGGCCTTGAGCGCCAGCAGCGCCAGCACCGCCAATTGGCAGGTGAACGCCTTGGTCGAGGCCACGCCGACCTCCACCCCCGCGAGGATGGGCAGCGCCAGACCGGATTCCCGCGCGATGGAGGATGTGGGCACGTTCACCACCGCCAGCGTCTGCGCCACCCGGTCCTGCGCGTGGCGCAATGCGGCCAGCGTGTCCGCCGTCTCGCCCGACTGGCTGACGAAAACGGCGAGCGAACGGTCCGACAGCACCGGATCGCGATAGCGGAATTCCGAGGCGATATCGACATCGCAGGCAAGGCCCGCGATCTGTTCGAACCAGTATTTCGCCACCTGGCAGGCAAGGTTCGCGGTGCCGCAGGCGACCATCACCACCCGGTCCACGCCGGTGAAATCCAGCCCCTCGGGCAGGTTCAGCCGCCCGCCGCCGATGTAATGTTTCAGCGCATCGGCCAGCACCACGGGCTGTTCGGCGATCTCCTTGGCCATGAAATGGCGGTATCCGGCCTTTTCCACCCGCGCGGCATCCAGATGGATGCGTGTTTCCGCCCGGTTCGCCAGCCGGCCCGCCGCGTCATGGATCACCGCGCCCGCGCGCGTGATTTCCGCCCGGTCGCCTTCTTCCAGATAGGTGATGCGGTCGGTCATCGGGGCGAGCGCGATGGCGTCCGATCCCACGAACATCTCGCCATCCCCGTGCCCGATGGCCAGCGGGCTGCCCTTGCGGGCGGCGATCATCAGATCGTCCTCGCCCTCGAACAGGAAGCACAGCGCAAAGGCGCCCTCCAGCCGTTTCAGGGTTTCCGCCACCGCTTCGCGCGGGGAGAGGCCGCCGTCCATGAAGCGGCGCACCAGCAGCGCCACGGTTTCGGTGTCGGTTTCCGATTCCGCCGGATAGCCCGCCGCCGCCAGTTCCGCGCGCAGGTCGCGGAAGTTCTCGATGATCCCGTTATGCACCACCGCGACGCCGCCCGCGCGATGGGGATGGGCGTTGGCGGTGGTCGCCGCGCCATGGGTGGCCCAACGGGTATGCCCGATGCCCGCCTTGCCCGCGAGCGGCTGGTGCACCAGCAGGTCCGACAGGTTCACCAGCTTGCCCACCGCCCGGCGGCGGTCGAGCCGCCCGTCGTTCACCGTGGCGATGCCCGCGCTGTCATAGCCGCGGTATTCCAGACGCTTCAGCGCCTCGACCAGCAGGGGGGCGGCCTCGTGGCTGCCCAGAACGCCGACGATCCCGCACATGTCAGTTCCCCCCTTTTGCGGCCTTCGCCGCCTTGATCGCGCGCAGCCGCTCCATCAGCCGCACCGCAAGGCCGGGTTTCACCTCTTGCCGCGCGCGGGCGACGGCCAGCGCCTCGGCCGGGACATCGGCGGTGATGACGGACCCCGAGGCCGTCATCGCCCGCGCCCCCACCGTGACGGGCGCGACCAGCATGGTATCCGACCCGATGAAGGCATCTGCGCCGATCACCGTGCGGTGCTTCATCACCCCGTCGTAATTGCAGGTCACGGTGCCCGCGCCGATATTGCTGCGCGCGCCGATGTCGGCATCGCCGATATAGGTCAGATGCCCGACCTTCACCCCTTCGTCGAGGATGGCATTCTTGATTTCCACGAAATTGCCGACATGCACGTCCTCGGCCAGTTCGGCGCCCGGGCGCAGGCGGGCGAAGGGGCCGACGGTCGCGCCGCGGCTGACATGGCAGCCTTCCAGATGACAGAAGGCGCGGATTTCCGCCCCCGATTCCACCGTGACCCCGGGGCCGAAGACCACATTGGGCCCCACCACCGCATCGCGGCCCACCACGGTGTCCAGCGCGAAAAAGACGGTTTCGGGCGCGATCAGGGTCACGCCGTCCTCCAATGCCTCGGCCCGCCGTCGGGCCTGAAAGGCGGCCTCTGCCGTCGCGAGTTCGGCGCGGGTGTTGATGCCGAGCGTTTCGGCCTCGTCGCACAGCACCACGCCCGCCGACAGCCCCCGTTCGCGCGCCAGCGCCACCACATCGGTCAGGTAGTATTCGCCCGCCGCATTGGCGTTGCCCACCCTGTCGATCAGGTCGAACAGCAGCGCCGCATCCGCCACCATCACCCCGGAATTGCAAAGGGTTATGTCGCGTTCCTCTGCCGAGGCATCCTTCCATTCGACGATATAAAGCAGATCCTCGCCCGAGGTCACGAGCCGCCCGTACCGCCCCGGCACCGCGGCGTCGAACCCCAGAACCGCGACCGCATGCCGCGCCCGCGCCGCCACCAGCCGGTCCAGCGTGTCCGCCGTCAGGAAAGGCGTGTCGCCATAGAGCACCACCACATCGCCGCCCGCATCGCGCAGCAGGGGCGCCGCCTGCGCCACCGCATGCGCGGTGCCCAGCCGTTCGGCCTGCACCACGATCTCTGCCCGCTCGTCCGCGGCCTGTGCGGCCTTGGCCACCGCCTCGCCTTCGGGCCCGACCACGACCACCACCCGGTCGGGGCCGAGGCTGCCCCCCGCCGCCAGCGCATGCGCCAGCATCGGCGCCCCGCCGAGCGGATGCAGCACCTTCGCCAGTTCGGAATTCATCCGCGTGCCCTGGCCTGCCGCCAGCAGGATCAGCGAAACCGCCATGACTGCCCCTTTTCTTTCCGTTATGACCGTTCTACCCGGGGAATGGCCCGCCGCAAGGGGGGCCTGCCTCACACAGTCTTTCGCCATGTGACAGGAGCGTCCGATGCGCAGCGTTGTGTTCGACCTCGACGGCACCCTGGCCGATACCAGCGCCGACCTGCTGGCCGCGGCCAATGCCTGTTTCACCGATATGGGCCTTGCCGCACCGCTAAGCGCCGCCGATGCCATCACCGCCTTCGCGGGCGGGCGGGCGATGCTGCGGCTCGGGTCCGACCGGCTGGCATTGGGCTGGGACGAGGCCGCGATCACCACGCGGTACGAACGGCTGCTGGAAGTCTATGCCGAGGTGATCGTGAACGAAACCCGCCTTTACCCCGGCGCGGTGGCGGCGGTGGAACGGCTGCGCGCCGAAGGCATCGCGGCGGCGGTCTGCACCAACAAGCCGGTGGATCTGGCCGATGTGCTGCTGCGTCGTCTCGGCGTGCGCGATCTGTTCGCGGTGGTGGTGGGCGCGGGGTCGCTGGCGGTGCGCAAACCCGACCCGGCGCCGCTGCACCACACGCTTGCGCTGATGGGGGGCGACCGGCGGCGCACGGTGCTGATCGGCGATACGATCACCGACCGGGAAACCGGGCGCAACGCGGGCATCCCGGTGACGCTGGTCACTTTCGGCCCCGAAGGCGCCGATGTCGCCCGCCACGCGCCCGAGGCATTGCTGGACCATTACGACGACCTCGACCGCATCGTGGCGCCCTTCATCGGCCGGCCATGACCGAAGTTTTCTCTGGCAGCTTCACCCAACAGGAACCGATCCCCGAAGACGCCATCGCCGCCGCCGTCGCGGTGATGCGCAGCGGGCGGCTGCACCGCTACAACACCGCGCCCGGCGAGATGGCCGAGGCCGCGGCGCTGGAGGTCGATTTCGCCGCCTTCACCGGCGCGCGCTACTGCCTTGCCGTCGCCTCGGGCGGGGCGGCGATGCGCATCGCGCTGCGCGCGGCGGGGGTGGGGCAGGGCGATCCGGTGCTGACCAATGCCTTCACCCTTGCCCCCGTGCCCGGGGCCATCGCGGCGGTGGGGGGCGTGCCGGTGCTGGTGGAGGTGACGGAGGATCTGGTCATCGACCTTGCCGATCTGGCCGCCAGGGCGCAGGCCAGCGGCGCGCACGTCCTGCTGCTCAGCCACATGCGGGGGCATGTCTGCGACATGGACGCGCTGATGGCGCTCTGCGCACGGCTCGGGCTGCGGGTGATCGAGGATTGCGCGCATACGATGGGGGCGGCATGGGCGGGCGTGCCCTCGGGCCGCCACGGGATCGCCGGGTGCTATTCGACGCAGACCTACAAGCACATGAATTCGGGCGAGGGCGGGCTGGTGGTGTCGGACGATGCCGACCTGATGGCGCGGATGGTGCTGCTGTCGGGCAGCTACATGCTCTACGACCGCCACCCCGCCGCGCCGCCGCCCGAGGTGTTCGCGGGCCTGCGCCATCAGGTGCCGAACATCTCGGCCCGGATGGACAACCTGCGCGCCGCCGTGCTGCGCCCCCAGATCGCGGCTCTGCCCGGACGGGTGGACCGTTGGGCGCGGCTTTACGGCGCGGTGGAAACGGGGCTGCGCGGCGTGCCGGGCCTGCGCCTGATCCCCCGCCCGCAGGCGGAACGGTTCGTGGGGTCGTCGTTCCAGTTCCTGCTGCCGGGACGGGATGGCGCGTGGATCGACCGTTTCCTCGGCCGCTGCCTTGCCCGGGGGGTGGAACTGAAATGGTTCGGCCGGGCGGAACCGGCGGGCTTCACCTCGCGCCACGACCACTGGCGCTATGCGCCGCCGCAGGCGCTGCCCCGGACGGATGCCGTACTGGCCGGGCTGATCGACATGCGCCTGCCGCTGACCTTTACCGAAGCGGATTGCGCCTGCATCGCCCGCATCATCGCGGATGAGGCCGGGCGGGACGGCGTGGCGGAGGCTGCGGGCCGGCGGGCGGATTGAGCGCGCCAGGATTTTTCAGCGGAAGCTGCATCCGACGCCCCCGCAGCCTTCGCGCGATGCCTGAGGATACTGCCGCAACGCGTTGAAAGGATTTGCCTATCCGATCACGCGCCTGACCAGCCCCAGCCAGTTTTCCCAGCAGATCCGGTTCACCAGCGCCTCGCCGAAACCCGCCGCGCGCATGGCGGCGATGACCACCGGCAGGCCCTCGGCCCCGCCGACCGCGCGGGGCGTCAGCGCGCCGTCATAGTCGGACCCGAGCGCCACGCCCCCCTCGCCCAACCGGTCCACCAGATGCGCCAGATGCCGCGCCAGCAGGTCGGGGGCGGTGTCGGGATCGCGCGCGCCGTCGGGGCGCAGGAACTGCACCGCGAAGTTCAGTCCCACCACGCCGCCGCGTTCCGCGATCGCGTCCAGCTGCCGGTCCGTCAGGTTGCGCGCCGAGGGGCAGAGCGCGTGGACGCAGGAATGCGTCGCCACCAGCGGCCGGTCGCTGATCGCGGCCACATCCCAGAACCCGGCCTCGTTCAGATGGCTGAGGTCGATCATGATGCCGAGCCGGTCGCATTCCGCCACCAGCCGCTTGCCGGCCTCGGTCAGCCCGCCGCCGATGTCGGGGCCGGAGGGAAAACGGAAGGGGACGCCCTGGCCGAAGATGTTGTCGCGGCTCCAGACCGGGCCGATGGACCGCAGGCCGGCGGCATGCAGCACCTCCAGTTCCGCCAGATCGGGGCCGATCGCCTCGGCCCCTTCCAGATGCATCACCGCGCCGATGGCGCCGGCGGCCCGCGCGGCCTCGACCTGCGCCGCGGTGGTGCAGAGCCGGATCGCATCGGGCCGCGCGCGGGCCATGCGCACCAGAATGCCGGCCATCGCCAGCGTCACCACACGCGCGCGGTCGGGGCCGAGCGGGGGAAAGGCCGGGGGCAGACCGGCGCCCGCATCGGGCAGGCCGTGCTGGCCCGGCACCCAGATGGCGAAGAACCCGCCCGCCATGCCGCCCGCGCGGCAGCGGGCAAGGTCGATATGGCCCGCCCGCCCCTCGAAAAACCCCCGGCCCGTTGCGTCGCCCGCCTGCCACAGATGCAGCAGAAGGTCGTTGTGGCCGTCAAAGACCGGCCGGGGCGCCGGGCTGTCGGGGCCGGGCGCGGGCGGGGCGGGGGGCGGAACGTCGGGGGCCATGCGCAAGGTCTGCGCGCTTTCGCCCCTGCGTGCAAGGGGCGATGCGCCCGCCGGCCCTTGCGCCGCACCCCCTCCGGCGGCTAGGTGTTCGCGAAACGGGCAACAACCGCGGGGGAAGCGCGCATGTTCACCGGCATCGTCACCGACATCGGCGAGATCCTCGAAACCGAGGCCCGCGGCGACCTGCGCGCGCGCATCGCCACCGGCTATGACGTGGCGGGCATCGACATCGGCGCCTCGATCGCCTGCGACGGCTGCTGCCTGACGGTGATCGCGACCGGCACCGCGCCGCGCAACTGGTTCGATGTCGAGATCTCGGCCGAAACCCTGTCCAGGACCAACCTCGGCCAATGGGCGCCGGGGCGGCGGGTGAACCTCGAGCGCGCGCTGAAGGTGGGGGACGAACTGGGCGGCCATATCGTCTCTGGCCATGTCGACGGGCTGGCCGAGGTCGTGGCCCTGCGCCCCGAGGGCGACAGCCTGCGCGTGACCTTCCGCGCGCCCGGCGATCTGGCGGGGTTCATCGCCCCCAAGGGTTCTGTCGCGCTCAACGGCACCTCGCTGACGGTGAACGAGGTGGAGGGGGCCGAATTCGGCATCAACTTCATCCCCCATACGCAGAAATCCACCACCTGGGGCGGCGTGCGGGCGGGGGACCGGGTGAACCTGGAAATCGACACGCTCGCCCGCTATGTCGCCCGGCTGCGCGACTGGTCGCGCTGACGGCGGGGCTGTGGCGCCCGATGCCCGACGGCGGTGCCGCGTCGCGCGGCGCGGCCTCCGGCGGGGATATTTAAGGACAGAAAATGAAGAGGGGCCATGCTTCGGCCTCGTCCCCCTCATTTTCTGTCTCTAAATATCCCGGGGTCCGGGGCAGGGCCCCGGCGCTGTCCTCGACGCCCGCACCGCCCTTCGGGCCATCTGGCGCTCGGCGGGCTTCTGGGCTAAGGGGCATGCGAACGGGGGATGAAGCCGATGAGCGACGAGACCAGAACCGACTACAGCGACGCCATTTCCTCGATCGAGGACATCATCGAGGACGCCCGCAACGGCCGCATGTTCATCCTCGTCGACCACGAGGACCGCGAGAACGAGGGCGATCTGGTGATTCCCGCCCAGATGTGCACGCCGCAGGCGATCAATTTCATGGCCATGCACGGGCGCGGGCTGATCTGCCTCGCGCTGCCGGGCGGCCGGATCGACGCGCTCGGCCTGCCGCTGATGAGCCCCAAGAACTCCAGCCGGCACGAGACCGCCTTCACGCTCTCGATCGAGGCGCGCGAGGGCGTGACCACCGGCATTTCCGCCCATGACCGCGCCCGCACCGTCGCGGTGGCCATCGACCCGACCAAGGGCGCGGCCGATATCGCCACCCCGGGCCACATCTTCCCCCTGCGCGCGCGCGAGGGTGGGGTGCTGGTCCGCGCCGGCCATACCGAGGCCGCGGTGGATGTGAGCCGCCTTGCCGGGCTCAACCCCTCGGGCGTGATCTGCGAGATCATGAACGACGACGGCACCATGGCGCGGCTGCCCGACCTGATCGGTTTCGCGCAGCGCCACGGGCTCAGGATCGGCACCATTTCCGACCTGATCGCCTATCGCCGCCGCCACGACAATCTGGTGCACGAAAAGGCGGTGCGCCGCGTCACCTCGGCCTATGGCGGCGACTGGATGATGCGGGTCTTCGCCGATGCCACGCAGGGCGCCGAACATGTCGTGCTGACCAAGGGCGACATCACCTCGCCCGGGCCGGTGCTGGTGCGGATGCATGCGCTCAACCCGCTGGAGGACGTGCTCGGCATCAATCCCGTCCATGCGGGCGAATTGCGCGGGGCGATGAAGCTGATCGCGGCAGAGGGGCGCGGGGTGGTGGTCCTGCTGCGCGATGTCGCCATGAAGCTGGCGATGGACGAGGAGGTTTCGCCCCACACGCTGCGGCAATACGGGCTCGGGGCGCAGATCCTGTCGGCGCTCGGGCTGCATGCGATCACGCTGGTGACGAATTCGGCCCGCCCGCGCGTGGTCGGGCTGGAGGCCTACGGGCTCACGATCGAGGGCACCCGCCCCATCCCGCAGGAGTGAACGATGGCCACCGCCGAAACCCATTACACCCTGCCGCTGCCGGTGTTCGACAAGCCGGTGAAACTGCTGATCGTGGTCGCGCCCTATTACCGCGACATCGCCGACATGATGATCGCGGGCGCGCGCGCGACCGCCGAAAAGGCGGGGGCAGAGGTCGATCTGGTCGAGGTGCCCGGCGCGCTCGAGGTGCCGACCGCCATCGCCTTTGCCGAACGGCTGGCGCAATATGATGGCTATGTCGCGCTCGGCTGCGTGATCCGGGGCGAGACGACGCATTACGACACCGTCTGCAACGACAGTTCGCGCGCGATCAGCCTGTTGGGGTTGCAGGGTGCGTGCATCGGCAACGGCATCCTGACGGTGGAAAACCGCCCCCAGGCCGAGGTGCGCGCCGATCCCGCGGGCCAGGACAAGGGCGGCGGGGCGGCGGCGGCGGCGCTGCACCTGATCGCGCTGGCGCGGCAATGGGCGGGCGGCACCAAGGGCATCGGCTTTCGCGGCCCCGGCATCGGGGGCGGCGCGCAATGAGCAAGGGCGCGGACCGCGACGGCAAGCGGCAGCGGAAATCGGCGGCGCGGCTTTACGCGGTGCAGGCGCTGTTCCAGATGGAGGCGTCCGACCAGACCGTCGAGCGCGTGGTGCGCGAGTTCGAGGACTATCGCTTCGGCGCCGTCTATGACGAGGTGGAGATGGCCGAGGGCGACAGCACCCTTTTCCGCCGGCTGGTGGACGGGGCGGTGAACTGGCAGGCGCGCATCGACCAGCTGACCGACCGCGCGCTGGTGGCGAAATGGCCCATCGACCGCATCGACCCCACCCTGCGCGCGCTGTTCCGCGCGGCGGGGGCCGAACTGATCGCGGCGGAAACCCCGCCCCGGGTGGTGATCACCGAATTCGTCGACGTGGCGCATGCCTTCTTCCCGGAAGGCAAGGAGCCCCGCTTCGTCAATGCCGTGCTGGACCACATGGCGCGCGAGGCCCGGCCCGAGGCGTTCTGATCCCCGGCCACGGGCTGCTTTCCGCCGCCCGGGCGGCGCGCGGCGGTTTGCCCCTTCCGCCGGCGCGGCGATGCGGTAGAGTCGGATCAGGGAAGGGGAATCGAGATGCCGAAGCTGATCCGCCTCTACATCGTCAATGTCGCCATCGGTTTCGCGCTGGCGGTGGTTTTCGTCGCCGCGCTCATCGCGCTGGATGTGGCGGGCCTGCGCGGCCTGATCCTGGGCAGCGACATGGGTTGGCTGGCCGCGCTGATGATGGTGATGTTCAACGGCATCGTCTTTGCCGGGGTGCAGTTCGCCATCGCCGTGGCGCGGATGGCCGAACGCGATGACGGTCCCCGCGGCGGCCGCCCCGCGCCTGCGATGCGCCCCGAACCCGTGCCAGTGCCAGTGCCCGCGGCGGCACCGCGCCGCCGCGCGGTCCTGCCGCCCCGGCGCTGATCTTTCCGGGACATGGAAAACCCCCGCGATCCGGCCGGATCGCGGGGGTTTTCAGTGGCGGGGACCGCAGCAGCCGTGGCGGCTGTGATTTCCCGAGAGCCTGACGTATCAGGTGGGCGCCAGATACCGGGACCAGGATCCCGGCAGAGCCAGCCCCCTCGGAAATGCTTATCGGCCACTGGAAAAGGGCCGCACACGAACCGAGCAGATCCGCCGTTTCCATAGGTAGGGCAGGGCAGGGGCTTCGGCAAGGGGGCGGGACGCGCGCCCCCGGCCTGCGGGCGCGGCGGGGTCAGAAGGCCATCGCCGCCGCGACCGCCCGGGTCCAGCGGTCGTGGCGCGCCGCGCGTTCCTCCGGCGTCATCGCCGGGGCGAAGCGGCGGTCGAGCGCCCATCCCTGCGCGAACTCCTCCATCCCCGGGCAGAGCCCGGCGCGCATCCCCGCCAGCCATGCCGCCCCGCGCACGGTGGTTTCGGTGACGCGCGGGCGGTCCACCGGCGCGCCGAGGATGTCGGCGAGGTATTGCATCGTCCAGTCGCTCGCCGCCATGCCGCCGTCGACGCGCAGCACCGTGGCCGCCCCGGCACCCCAGTCGGCGCGCATCGCCTGCCACAGGTCGCGCGTCTGGTGGCCCACGCTTTCCAACGCCGCGCGCGCCAGTTCCGCCGGCCCCGTCGCCCGCGTCAGCCCGAAGATCGCGCCCCGGCATTCGGGGCGCCAGTGCGGCGCGCCGAGGCCGGTGAAGGCGGGCACCATCACCACGCCCTGTTCGGGGTCGGCGGCCTCTGCCAGCCCCTGCGTTTCCCCCGCGCTGCGGATGATCTGCACCCCGTCGCGCAGCCATTGCACCACCGCGCCCGCGATGAAGATCGACCCTTCCAGCGCATAGCTGACCCGCCCGTCCAGCCGCCAGGCGATGGTGGTCAGCAGCCGCGCATTGCTGGCGACCGCCCGTTCGCCCGTGTTCAGCAGCGCGAAACAGCCGGTGCCATAGGTCGCCTTGATCATGCCGGGGGTGAAGCACGCCTGCCCGATGGCCGCCGCCTGCTGGTCGCCCGCGACGCCGAGGATGGGGATTTCCCGCCCGAACAGATCCGCCCGGGTGCGGCCGAAATCGGCGGCGCAGTCGCGGACCTGCGGCAGGATCCCCATCGGCACGCGGAAGAGCGCGCAAAGTTCGGCATCCCATTCCCCGCGATGGATGTCGTAAAGCGAGGTCCGCGCGGCATTGGTGGCGTCGGTCGCATGCACCCGCCCCCCGGTCAGCCGCCAGATGAGGAAACTGTCCACCGTGCCGAAGGCCAGCTCGCCCCGCTCGGCCCGCGCCCGCGCGCCCTCGACGTGATCGAGGATCCAGGCGATCTTGCCGGCCGAGAAATAGGGGTCGAGCAGCAGCCCCGTGCGCGCGCTCACCAGCCCCTCGTGCCCCTCTGTGCGCAGGTGGGCGCAGGCCGCGGCGGTGCGCCGGTCCTGCCAGACCACGGCGGGATGGATGGCCCGGCCCGTCCCCCGGTCCCAGATCACCACCGTCTCGCGCTGGTTGGTCAGGCCGATGGCGGCGATCGCCCCCGGCGCCAGCCCCGCCCGCTCGATCGCCGCGCGGGCGGTGGCGGCGGATGTGGCCCAGAGATCCTCGGGGTCATGCTCAACCCGGCCCGGGGCGGGATAGGACTGGGGAAATTCCTGCTGCGCCTGCGCCACGGGGGCAAGGGAAGCGTCGAACACCACCGCCCGGCTGGAGGTGGTGCCCTGGTCGATGGCGAGGATATGGGTCATGGCGGTCTCCCTCCGCGCAGTTTAGGGCGGATCGGGGCGGGGGAACAGGGCCCGGCGGCGGTGGGGGCGGAGGGCGCGGCGCCGGGGGCCAGCCCCCGGACCCCCGGAGTATTTGGGGGCAAGATGAAGCCGCGCCATTCTTTCCGGGAAATGCCTTGCGTCTTTCACCGTGAGAGAAATATCCCGGGGTCCGGGGCAGCGCCCCGGCGCCGCGCTCTCTGCCCGCTCAGCCGCCCCGCATGAAGGCGTCGATGGCCGCGATCTGGCCGGCGCTCAGCCGCAGGCCGAGCTTCGTGCGCCGCCAGACCGCATCCTCGGCCGTCCGGGCATATTCGCGCGTCATCAGCCAGCGCAGTTCGGCCCCGGTCAGCGTCGCGCCGAAATCGGGGCCGAGGTCTTGCGGGGCGCGCGCGCCGTCCAGCACCGCCCGGGCCTCGGTGCCGTAGGTGCGGATCAGGCGGGCGGCCCAGGGGGCGGTGAGGAAGGGGTGGTCGGCCATCAGCCGCGCGCGCAGGGCGGGGGCGCCGTCCGGCGGAAAATCGCCGCCCGGCAGCGGCGCCCCTGCCGTCCACGCCCCCCGCGCCTGCGGCAGGTGCGGGGCGAGACGGGCGAGCGCGGCCTCTGCCAGCCGGCGATAGGTGGTGATCTTGCCGCCGAACACGGTCAGCAGCGGCGGGCCCTGCGTGTCGAGGGTCAGAACATAGTCCCGCGTCGCCGCCCGGGCCGGCCCCGCGCCGTCGTCATAAAGGGGCCGGACCCCGGCATAGGTCCAGACCACATCGGCGGGTGTCACCGGCCGCGCGAACCAGCGCGAGGCGGCGGCGCAGAGGTAATCCCGTTCCGCCGCGGTGCAATGCGCATCCTCGGGCGGGCCGGGGTGGTCGATGTCGGTGGTGCCGATCAGGGTGAAATCCTGCTCGAACGGAATCGCAAAGACGATGCGGCCGTCCGATCCTTGCAGGATATAGCAGCGGTCGTGGCCGAACAGGCGGCGGGTGACGATATGGCTGCCGCGCACCAGCCGCACATGCGCGGGGCCGTCGCGCCCGGTGATCGTGCGGGCCATGCCCTCGGCCCAGGGGCCGGCGGCGTTGACCAGCGCGCGGGCGTGCGTCTCGGCCCGCCCTTCCGGCCCTTCGGTGGTGATGCGCCACAGCGCGCCCTCGCGCCGCGCGGCGGTCACGCGGGTGCGGGTGCGGATGCGCGCGCCACGGGCCGCGGCGTCGCGGGCGTTGAGGACCACCAGCCGGGCGTCCTCCACCCAGCAGTCGGAATATTCGTAGGCGCGCCGCAGCCCGGGCCGCAGCGCCGCCCCCGCCGGATCGTGCCGCAGGTCCAACCGGCGCGTGCCGGGCAGGATCCGCCGCCCGCCCATATGGTCGTAGAGAAACAGCCCCAGGCGGATCATCCACGCCGGCCTGCGTCCGCGCAGCCAGGGCAGCGCGGCAGAGATCAGGCGCGAGGCCGGGGTTTCGGCGTCGAACCGCATCGCGGGGTCCAGCGGCAGCACGAAGCGCAGCGGGTGGCTGATATGCGGCATCGCGGCCAGCAGAACCTCGCGTTCGGCCAGCGCCTCGCGCACAAGGCGGAATTCGAAATATTCCAGATAGCGCAGCCCGCCGTGAAAAAGCTTGGTCGAGGCCGAAGAGGTCGCCTGCGCCAGATCGCCGGCCTCGGCCAGGTCCACCGTCAGCCCCCGCCCCGCCGCATCGCGGGCGATGCCGCAACCATTGACGCCGCCGCCGATGACGAAGAGGTCGATGGGTGCGGGGGTGGTCATGGGGACCCTCCGGGGCTGGCAGGATGTGGCCGGGGCGGCGGCACGGGCGGGCCCCCGCCCGGCCCGCGGGCCCGGTGCGAAGGGCAGGGGCCTCCGGCGGGGATATTTAAGGACAGAAAGTGAACGGGCCGTGTCCAAGTCCCGGTCCTGCTCACTTTCTGTCCGCAAATATCCCGCGGGGGTCCGGGGGCGCGAAGCCCCCGGCGCCGTCCCCGCCACGGCCGCGGCGCGCGTCAGTCGCCCAACAGGCGGCCCGCGTCGATCTGGCCGACGTTGCGCAGCAGTTGCTGGATCAGGCCGATGCCCTTGACATTGGTGCTGGTGACGCGGCGCGACAGCGGCACGACATTGCCGTTCTCGAGCCCGAAGCGTTCCACATTCGCCACCGTGCCGTTCGTGGCATAGCTGACGACCACCACCTGGCGGTCGACCTCCTGCGGGGCGCGCGCGCCGAAATGGCGCCAGCGGCTTTGCACGTAATACCAGCTGTCGTCGGACAGCAGCCCCTCTGCCGAGGGGCGGCCGATTTCGGCGGCCACGGTGTCGCGGTTGTCCTTGCCGACCGCGATTTCCGCCAGTTCGGCATCGGTCGGCGCATAGCCGTGGTTGCGGTAGACCGCGCTGCAACCCGCCACCGCCAGCAGCACGAGCCCCGCGAGGGCACCGCGCATGCCCAATCCCGCCTTCGCCATCACGCCCTCTTGCCTTGCCCGGGGAAGCCTTCTATCCGCTTAAAGGATGACCGGGGGCGGTTCAAGGAAGGAACGCGCCCCTGCGCACGGAACCCCATCGCTGACCGGAGGCGCCGTTGACCGATCTTCCCTATACCCATCCCGTGCGCGCCGCCGACCTGACGGGCCGGCGCGACCGCGCGTTCGACCTGCGCCCCGATGCGGCGGCCTGCGCGGCGATCGCCGCCACGCTCGGCATCAATGCGGTGGCGGATCTGGCCTTTGCCGGCCACCTGCGCCCGGCGGGCCGCGCCGATGTGATGCTGGAGGCGCGGCTGGAGGCCACGGTCGACCAGCCCTGCGTCGTCACGCTCGTCCCCGTGCGCAGCCGCATCGACGTGCCCGTCGCGCGCCGCTATGTCGCCGGCATGGCCGCGCCCGAGGGGGCCGAGGTCGAGATGCCCGAGGACGACACGCTCGAACCCCTGCCCGAGGTGATCGACCTCGGCGCGGTCATGGTCGAGGCACTGGCGCTGGCGCTGCCCGACTATCCGCGCGCGCCCGGCGCCGAACTGGGCGAGGCGGTCTTTGCCGCCCCCGGGGTCGCGGCCCTGCGCGATGCCGACCTGCGCCCCTTCGCGGCGCTGGCCAGGCTGCGCCCCGGCGGCGAGGGCGACAAGGGCTGAGCCGGCCAGAAAGGGGCTTGCGCCCGGCCGCAAACCGGCTATGTTCCGCGCCTCGCAAGGAGGCTCGCGCAGGGTCCGTCCGGCTATGCCGGGCAGCGCGCTTTCCGCAAGGATTTCCGGGGCCTGTCCCCCCCAACACCGAGGTCGAGACATGGCTGTCCCGCAGAACCGAGTCACCCGTTCGCGCCGCAACATGCGCCGTGCCCATGATGCGCTGGTCGCGTCGAACCCCAACGAATGCCCGAACTGCGGCGAGCTGAAGCGCCCGCACCACGTCTGCGGCGCCTGCGGCCACTACGATTCGCGCGAGGTGGTCGCCACCGCGGCCGAGGTCGACCTGGACGACGACGCGGCCTGATCCCGCCTGACATCCTTTCGTCATGGCAACCGGCAGCGATCTGACGGATACCGGGGCGGCTGCCGGGCAGGGGCCCGGGGTCGTGCTGTCCGTCGATGCGATGGGGGGCGACCGCGGGCCTGCGGCCGTGGTCGCGGGTCTGGCCCGCGCCGCCGCCGCGCATCCCGATGTCAGCTTCATCCTGCACGGCGACGAGGCCGCGTTGGCGCCCCTGGTCGGGCGCCGCCGCGCGCTCGCCGGGCGCTGCACCATCCGCCACGCCCCGCGCGTGGTGACGATGGAGGACCGCCCCAGCCAGGTCATGCGCCATGGCGAGGGCACCTCGATGTGGTCCTGCATCGAATCGGTCAAGCAGGGGGAGGCCACGGTCGCCGTATCCTGCGGCAATACCGGTGCGCTGATGGCGGTGTCGATGATCCGGCTGCGCAAGCTGCCGGGCGTGAACCGCCCGGCCATCGCCTGCCTCTGGCCCTCGCGCAACCCCACCGGCTTCAACGTGATGCTGGACGTGGGCGCCGACATCAAGGCAGAGGCGCCGGATCTGTTGCAATACGCCACCATGGGCGCGTCCTATGCGCGCAACGGCCTCGGGCTGGCCAGGCCGCGGGTGGGCCTGCTGAACGTCGGCACCGAGGAACACAAGGGCCGCGCGGAACTGAAAGAGGCGAACGAGATGCTGGCCGCCGGGGCCGAGGCGGGCAATTTCAGCTATCACGGGTTCGTCGAGGGCGGCGACATCCCGGGCGACCGGGTGGATGTGATCGTCACCGACGGCTTCACCGGCAATATCGCGCTCAAGACCGGCGAGGGCACGGCCAAGCTCATCAGCGACTTCCTGCGCGAGGCGTTCAACGCCACCTTCCTGTCGAAGATCGCGGCCCTGCTGGCGCTGACCTCGCTCAAGCGGCTGCAAAAGCGCATCGACCCGCGCCGGGTGAACGGCGGGGTATTCCTGGGCCTCAACGGCACGGTGGTGAAATCGCATGGCGCAGCCGATGCGACCGGCGTCGCCGCCGCCATCCGGCTGGCCTATCTGCTTGCAAAATCGGGATTTCAGGACCGTCTGGCGGCGCGGGTTGCATCCGCCGGGGCGGCGGGGCAGGATGCTGCCGGTCTCGGGGCGTTGAACGGTAATCTGGAATGACAACAAGAGCCGTCGTCAAGGGTGTCGGGCACTATCTGCCGGAGCGGGTGGTGCCGAATGCCGAATTCGAAGCCACGATCGACACCAGCGACGAATGGATCCGCAGCCGCAGCGGCATCGAGCGGCGCCATTTCGCCGCCGAGGGGCAGACGACATCGGACCTTGCGGTGCGCGCGGCGCAGGCGGCGCTGGCCGATGCGGGCCTGACGGCAGAGGATATCGACGCGATCATCGTCGCCACCTCGACCCCGGACCTGACCTTTCCGTCCGTCGCCACCATGGTGCAGGCCGGCCTCGGGATGACGCGGGGCTATGGCTATGACGTGCAGGCCGTCTGCGCCGGATTCGTCTTTGCGCTGGCCAATGCCGATGCGATGATCCGCGGCGGCATGGCGCGGCGGGTGCTGGTGATCGGGGCGGAAACCTTTTCGCGCCTGATGGACTGGACCGACCGCACCACCTGCGTGCTGTTCGGCGACGGCGCCGGCGCGCTGGTGCTGGAGGCGGCAGAGGGGCAGGGGAACACCGACGACCGCGGCGTGCTGTCCTGCGACCTGCAATCCGACGGGCGGCAGCGCGACATCCTTTATGTCGATGGCGGCGTGTCCACCGGCACCACCGGCCACCTGCGCATGCTCGGCAAGGAAGTATTCCGCCATGCCATTGAGAAACTTGCGCAAACCGCCCATGCCGCGCTGGATCGCGTAGGGCTGAGCGGGGAGGATGTGGACTGGATCGTGCCGCATCAGGCCAACCTGCGGATCATCCAGGGCACCGCGCAGCGCATGCAGGTGCCGATGGACCGCGTGGTGGTGACGGTGCAGGATCACGGCAACACCTCTGCCGCCTCGATTCCGCTGGCGCTGTCGGTCGGCAAGGCGCGCGGGCAGATCAAGCCGGGCGACCTTCTGGTGTGCGAGGCGATCGGCGGCGGGCTCGCCTGGGGGGCGGTGGTTCTGCGCTGGTAAGGCCCCGCTACAAGCCGTTGATATTGACTCGGAAATTCAAACCCCGCATCCTGCCGTGAAAATCCGGGAACAGGGGGATGGCATGTCCGGCAAGACGTTGACGCGGATGGACCTGAGCGAGGCGGTGTTCCGTGCCGTGGGCGTATCGCGGAACGAGGCGGCGCAGCTGGTCGAGGCGGTGCTGACCCATGTGTCCGACGCGCTGGTCGCGGGCGAGACGGTCAAGATCTCGTCCTTCGGCACCTTTTCCGTGCGCGACAAGGCCGCGCGCGTGGGCCGCAACCCCAAGACGGGCGAGGAAGTGCCGATCTCGCCCCGCCGGGTGCTGTCGTTCCGGCCGTCGCATCTGATGAAGGATCGGGTCGCGGCCGGGCCGAAACGCTGAAAGGACCCGGCGGATGGAGAAGTCTCCCGACGCCTTCCGCACCATCAGCGAAGTCGCCGACCTGCTGGAGACCCCGCCGCATGTGCTGCGCTTCTGGGAAACGCGGTTTCCCCAGGTGCGCCCGGTCAAGCGGGCGGGCGGGCGGCGCTATTACCGCCCCGCCGACATCGCGCTGCTGGCCGGGATCCGGGCGCTGCTGCATGATCAGGGAATGACGATCCGGGGCGTGCAGAAGATCCTGCGCGAACAGGGCGTGCGCCATGTGATGGACCTGCCGGAGGCCGTTGTCCCGGCGGGTGCGCCGGCGGCCATTCCCCCGGCGCAGCCGCCGGAAACCGCCGCTCCACCCGCGGCGGCCCCGGGTCCGACGGACCTGCCGGAACGCCCCGATCCGCCCGAGGCGCCCGGCGTGGAGCCTGTGCCGGAGGCCGCCGACCCGTTGGACCTGTCCGCAGACGCCGCCTCGGCGGATGCGGGGGAAGATGTGGCCGGACAAGCATTTGCCGCCCCCGCAGACCTTCCCGATGACGCGGGCCAGCCCGGCGGTGTCGCCGAACCCGCCGTCCTGCCCGGGGCCGAGGCATCGTCCCGGCCCGCGCCCCGCCTGTCGCTCGTATCCGCCGCCCCGCCGGTGCCGGACCCCGCCGCGCCCCCGCCGGAGGCCGACCCCATGCCCGAGGACACCGCCCCCCAGCCTGAGGATGCCGCGATGGACCCCCGCCAGAGCGACCTGTTCAACCACGCCGCACCGCCCGCCGATTCGGCCCCGCCGCCTGCGCCCGATTCCCTGCCGGACCCCGAACCTGCCGCCCCGGCCGATCCGGCCCGCGAATCCGTTCCCCCCGAATCTGCGACGATATCCCTCCCGGACATCGCCGCAGAGGACCCCGTGCCAGAGACCGGGGCCGCGCCCACCGCCGCCGCCCGCCTGCGCCGCCTGGGGCCCGCGGCGCTTGGCCGCCACCGCGCGGCGCTGCTGTCCGTCCATGCCCGGCTGACCGATCTGCACCGCCGCCAGACCGCCGCCGCCCGCGGCCGGCGCGGTTGATCGCGCCCATGCGTTTTCGCCCTTGCGCCCCGGGCGTGATTGTCGCTAAGAGTGCCCCCGTCGGGCCGTGGCGCAGCCTGGTTAGCGCGTCCGTCTGGGGGGCGGAAGGTCGCGAGTTCGAATCTCGCCGGCCCGACCATACCGAAAACCGCCCGCCCGCCGCATTGGCCGGCGGGCGGTTTTGTATGTAGGAACAACGGCGGGGGCAGGCATGGCCGAAGGCGTTCTACCGGCACAGGCGATCCGGGCGCTGGCCGCCAGCGGCGCGATCGCGGCCGATCCCCCGATCCTGCCCGCGCAGATCCAGCCCGCCAGCATCGACCTGCGGCTCGGCACGGTGGCCTATCGCGTGCGCGCCTCGTTCCTCGCGGGGCAGGGGCGCCGCGTGGCCGACCGGATCGCCGAATTCGGCATGCACGAAATCGACCTGACGCGCGGCGCGGTGCTGGAAAAGGGCTGCGTCTATGTCGTGCCGCTGATGGAACATCTGGCGCTGCCCGGCGATCTGACGGCGGTGGCGAATGCCAAAAGCTCCACCGGGCGGCTCGATCTTCTGACGCGGACGATCACCGACGGCGGGGTGGAATTCGACCGGATCCCGGCGGGGTATACCGGCCCGCTGTATGCCGAGATCTGTCCGCGATCGTTTTCGGTGCTGGTGCGGCCGGGGATGCGGCTCAACCAGATGCGGTTCCGCCGCGGCCATGCGGTGCTGGACGATGCGGCGCTGGCGGCGCTGCACGCGCGCGTGGGGCTGGTGGACGGGCCGGCGGTGATTTCGGACGGTCTGGGGTTCTCGGTCGACCTGCGGCCGCGGGCGGGGCTGATGGGCTATCGCGCCAAGCCGCATGCCGGCATGATCGACCTCGACCGCATCGGCGCCTACGACCCGGCCGATTTCTGGGAGGAGTTGCAGGCCCGCGACGGCCATCTGATCCTCGACCCCGGCGCGTTCTACATCCTCGTCAGCCAGGAAGCGGTGACGATCCCGCCCGACCACGCCGCCGAAATGGCGCCCTATCTGGCGATGGTGGGCGAGTTCCGGGTGCATTACGCGGGCTTCTTCGACCCCGGCTTCGGCCATGCGGCTGCGGGCGGCGCGGGGTCGCGCGGGGTGCTGGAGGTGCGCTGCCACGAGGCGCCCTTCGTACTGGAACACGGGCAGGTGGTGGGCCGGCTGGTCTATGAACGCATGGCGGCGGTCCCCGATACGCTCTATGGCGCGGGGATCGCGTCGAACTATCAGGGGCAGGGGTTGAAGCTGTCGAAGCATTTCCGCCCCTGACGCGCCCATGAAGGAGCAAGCCCCGGCCTGCGGATCCCGCGCCCGGCGGCGGTGCGGGCGGATGGGGCAGGAGCCTCCGGCGGGGATATTTAAGGACAGAAAGTGATGGGGGGCGTGCCCTTCCGCACTTTCTGTCCGGAAATATCCTCAGGGGGTGAATTGGCGCAGCCAAGAGGGGGCAGAATGCCCCCTGCGCCGCCCGTCGGGGGCGCGCGGGCGGGGTCAGCGGCCGATGCGGCGGGTCAGGCGCGCGGCGCGGCGGGCGGTCTTGATCGTCTCGCGCATCTTCCTTGCCTGTTCGCGTTCGGCCTTCGTCATCTGCGCCGCGGGTTTGCCCTTGCCGGCGGCCATGTCCGCGCCCTTGCGGACGCCGTAATTCACCGCCTTGCGGGTGAAGAGGCGGATCAGGCGGTTGATGATCTGGTCGACGTTCATGGCCTTCCCTCCTTCGGGATCAGTCCTCGAAAAGCTCGCTCTGGCCGGCGGGCTGGTCGTCGTCCTCGCCCGCGCCGGGCAGGGGGCGGCTGTCCAGCAGCCCGGCCGCGCGCAGTTCCTTCAGCCCCGGCAGGTCGCGCGTCGATTCCAGCGCGAAATGGTCGAGGAAGCGTTCCGTGACCATGAAAGTCACCGGGCGGCCCGGGGTCATGCGGCGGCGGCCGAGGCGGATCCAGTCCAGTTCCATCAGCTGGTCGATGGTGCCGCGGCTGACGGCGACGCCGCGGATTTCCTCGATTTCCGCGCGCGTCACCGGCTGGTGATAGGCGACGATGGCCAGCGTCTCGATCGCTGCGCGGGAAAGCTTGCGCGTCTCGACCACTTCCTTGTGCATCAGGTGCCCGAGGTCCGGCGCGGTGCGGAAGGCCCATCCGTCGCCCACCCGCACCAGCCGCACCCCGCGCCCGTCATAGCGGCGCACCAGATGCGCCAGCGCCTCTGCCGGATCGCAGCCGAGCGGCATGCGGCTGGCGAGTTCGGCCACCGTCACGGGTTCGGTCGCGGCAAACAGGATCGCCTCTGCCATGCGTTCCTGTTCGCCCATGGGGGGCGCGGCAAAGAGCGAGGGTTCTTCCGGTACGGTGGGCGCGGGCTGCATCAGCGGTCTTTCCGGCGGACTTCGATGGGGGCGAAGGTCTCTGCCTGTCTTAGCGCGATATGGCCCTGTTTCGCCAGTTCCAGCGCCGCGGCGAAGGTGGCGGCGGTGGCGGATCGCCGCCGGCGGGGCGCGGTGCGCCAGCCTTCGGGCAGCCAGTCGGCAAGCGCCGTCCAGTCCACCGCCTGCGGGATCAGCGGGCGCAGCGCATCCAGCGCCTGTTCCATCGTATAGACATCGCGGCGGTCGAAGGCGAAGGGGCGGAATTCGTCGCGGGTGCGGATGCGGGCATAGGCGTGCAGAAGGTCGAGCAGCGTCGCGCCGTATTCCACCTTGCGGCTGCGGATCACCTCTTCGGGCTGGCCGCGGGCGAAGGTGTCGCGGCCCAGATGCGGGCGGGCCATCAGTTGCGCCGCCGCCTCGCGCATGGCTTGCAGCCGTTCCAGCTGAAACGCCAGATGGGCGGCCATGTCCTCGGCCGAGGGGCCTTCCTCGGTCGGGTCGGGGGGCAGCAGCAGGCGGGATTTCAGATAGGCGAGCCAGGCGGCCATCACCAGATAATCCGCCGCCAGTTCGATCCTGAGCGCCTTGGCGCGGTCGACGAAGGCGAGGTATTGTTCGGCCAGTTGCAGCACCGAGATGCGGCGCAGGTCCACCTTCTGCGTGCGCGAGAGGTTCAAAAGCAGGTCGAGCGGCCCCTCGAACCCGTCCACATCGACGATCAGCGCCTCTGCCGCCAGGCGTTCGGCGACGGGCGGGGACAGCGGCAGGGCGGGTTGGCCCCGGTCAGCCATCGGCGAGGGCGGCGAGGTCGCGGGCCAGTGCCGTCAGGTCGGCCTCCTCGGGGGCGTGGCGGCGGGCGAGCGCGGCGGCGGCGCGATCCGCAGCAACGCCATGCAGGGGGCCGGCAGCGGCCACCACCGCCGCCATCTCGGCCCGGTCGCCGTTGCAATGCAGCGCCACGTCGCAGCCGGCGGCCAGCGCCTGTGCCGTCAGTGCGCCCAGATCGCCCGAAAGCGCCTGCATCGACATGTCGTCGGTCATCAGCAGCCCGTCGAAGCCCATCCCACCCCGGATCGCGGCGATGCCCGCAGGCGACAGCGTGGCCGGCAGATCGGGGTCGAGCGCAGTATAGACCACATGCGCGGTCATCGCCATCGGCAGGTCGGCCAGCGCGCGGAAGGGGGCGAAATCGGTCGCCTCCAGTTCCGCCAGCGGGGTGGTGACGACGGGCAGGCTCAGGTGGCTGTCGGCGGTGGCGCGGCCGTGGCCGGGGATATGCTTGATCACCGGCAGGACGCCCCCCGCCAGCATCCCCCGCGCCGCCCCCCGCGCCGCGGCGGCGACTGCGGCGGCATCCAGCCCCAGACAGCGGTTGTGCAGGAAGGGATGCGTCGCAGGCCCCGCGATATCGCAGGTCGGCGCGCAGTTCGCGTCGATGCCGAGGGCGCGCAGGTCCGCCGCGATCAGCCGATAACGCAGTTCCATCGCGCGCGGCGCATCCGCCCCGGCGGCCAGAACCTGATCCAGCGGTGCGGGCCAGTCGCGCCAGTGCGGCGGGCGCAGGCGCTGTACCCGCCCGCCCTCCTGGTCGATGAACACCGGCGCATCGCGCCCCACCGCATCGCGCAGGGCGGCGGTCAGGCGGCGGATCTGGCCGGGGTCCTCGATGTTGCGCGCGAACAGGATGAAGCCCCAGGGCGCGGCCTCGCGGAAGAACGCGGCCTCGCCGGGGCCGAGCACCGGCCCCGCGCAGCCCAGGATGGCGGCAGAGGTCATCGGTGCGTGACCGGCACGCAGCGCAGGTCGTCGCCCTCGATCGCGGCGCAGAAGCGGCGCGCGTCATCCTCGCTGGAAAAGCCCTTGGCGCGCAGGCGGAAGAAATCCTGCCCGGCGCTGGTGGCGGGCTGGATCACGCGTTCCTTCCCCTCCATCAGCGCGCCGGCGCGGGTGGCGATGCGGGCCCATTCGGCGCGCGCGATTTCCGCCGTGTCGAAGGCGCCGAGCTGCACCAGCCTTGTGCCGGGGCGCAGGGTGGCGGGGTCCACCTCGGGCGCATCGACGAAGGCCGAGGTCGCCTGCACCTGGGTCAACACCGCCGCGGCGGTGCTGAGCGGGCGCGGCCGGGGGCGGGGCGAGCGGGTGACGGCGCCCGGGGGCGGGGTGAAGGCGGGGGCGGCATCGGCGGATACCAGTTCGTCGGCCAGCGCCAGCGTGCGTTCCACCGCCGCGGCGACGGCGGCGGGCGCGGGGGCCACGGGGATCTCTGCGGCGGGGGCGGCCTGGCCCAGGCCCGCCGCGTCGTCCTCTGCCAGACCCACGGGGCGGGGGGCCAGCACGATGCGGTCGGGCAGTTCGCCCGCCGCGCCGGCAGCGGCGACGCCGTTGACCGAAAGGCCCAGATGCGCGGCGGTGGCGCCGCCCGGATCCTCGGGCGCGATGCGCATCGGCCCTTCCATCGCCTGGATCACCGGCACGCCCGACACGTCGCGCACCGCCAGCCGGTAGCCCCAGAAGGCCACCCCCAACACCAGCGCGACCGAGGTCACGCCGCCCGCGATGTTCACCATGCGCCCGAAATGGATGCGACGCGGCGCATGCGCGCCCGTCACGAATTCATCGAAATTCGCCTCGGCCATGTCCTGCTCCGTCGCGGGGCTACCCTCTGACGGGGCGCTGACCGCTTGTTGCCTGCCATGCCGGACGACTGCGCCTGTTGATCAGCGCATTTCCTCGACCGGCTTGACCCCCAAGATACCAAGACCAGCGGAAATGACAACGCCCACGGACCGCGCAAGGGCAATTTTCGCCCGGCTGGTGTCGGGATGCCCCTCTTGCACGAAGCGCAGGGCGGGGTCGTCGTTGCCGCGGTTCCACAGCCCGTGGAAATCCGAGGCGAGTTCGTAGAGGTAGAAGGCCACCCGATGCGGCTCGTTCGCGCGGGCGGCGATTTCCACCAGCCGGGGCCATTCGGCCAGCTTGCGCGCCAGCGCCAGTTCCGCCGGATGCGACAGCCGCGTCAGGTCGGCCGCCGCCAGCGTGGCGTCATCGACGACCAGCCCCGCCTCCGCCGCCCGGCGCAGGACGGAATTCACCCGCGCATTCGCGTACTGGACGTAAAAGACCGGGTTGTCCTTGGACTGTTCCAGCACCTTGTCGAAGTCGAAATCGAGCGCGGCGTCGTTCTTGCGCGTCAGCATGACGAAGCGGGTCACGTCCGGGCCCGCCTGTTCCACCACGTCGCGCAGCGTCACGAAGGTGCCGGCGCGTTTCGACATCTTGAAGGGTTCGCCGTTCTTCCACAGCTTCACCAGCTGGATCAGCTTGATGTCCAGGGGCACCCGGCCTTGCGACAGCGCGGCGACCGCGGCCTTCATCCGCTTGACGTAACCGCCATGGTCGGCGCCGAAAATGTCGATCAGCGCGTCGAAGCCGCGGGTGATCTTCTCGTAGTGATAGGCGATGTCGGGGGCGAAATAGGTCCAGCTGCCGTCCGATTTCTTCACCGGCCGGTCCACGTCGTCGCCGTGCAGGGTGGACCGGAACAGGGTCTGTTCGCGGGGTTCCCAGTCCTCGGGCGTCTTGCCCTTGGGCGGTTCCAGCACGCCTTCGTAGATCAGCCCCATGCCGCGCAGGGTGTCCAGCGCCGCCTCGATCCGCCCGGTGCCGTAGAGCGCGCGTTCGGACGAATAGACGTCCATCTCCACCCCCAGAAGGGCGAGGTCGTCGCGGATCATCGCCATCATCCGTTCGGTGGCGAATTCGCGTACGATGTCCAGCCATTCGGATTCGGGCCGGTTGAGAAAACGGTCGCCGTATTCGGCCTTGAGCGCCTCGCCCACCTCGATCAGGTAGTCGCCGGGATAAAGCCCCTCGGCGATCTCGGGCGACAGGCCATGCGCCTCGCGGTAGCGTTCATAGGCGGACCGCGCCAGCACCTCGACCTGCGCGCCGCCGTCGTTGATGTAGTATTCGCGCGTCACGTCCCAGCCGGCAAAGGCCAGCAGGCGCGCGAGCGCATCGCCGAAGACCGCGCCGCGGGTATGGCCGACATGCATCGGCCCGGTGGGGTTGGCGGATACGAATTCGACATTCACCCGCCGCCCGGCGCCGAGGGCGGACCGGCCGTAACCGGCCCCGGCGGTCAGCACCGCGCGCACCAGCCCCTGCCAGACCCCGGGCGCGAGCCGCAGGTTGAGGAACCCGGGCCCCGCCACCTCTGCGCTGGCGATGCGGGGATCGGCGGCAAGGCGGCCGGCCAGCGCCTCGGCGATGGTGCGGGGGGGCAGGCCCGCGGGTTTGGCCAGCACCATCGCGGCATTGGTCGCCATGTCGCCATGCGCGGCGTCGCGCGGGGGTTCCACCGTCACGGCGCCCCGGTCCAGCCCCGCGGGCAGGCCACCCGCCGCCTCGATTTCGTCCAGCGCGGTCAGGACCAGCGCGCGAATGTCGTCAAAAAGGTTCATCATGCCCACCTTGGTCTGCCCGCGGGTTTATCACGCGGACATGCCGGGTCAACCGCGGCGGGGGCGTTCGTGGTGCGGGCTGGCCGGATCGGCATTGATCTCCCCTGCCCTCAGTCCTCGGGCTGGAAATCCAGCGCCACGCCGTTGATGCAATAGCGCAGGCCCGTGGGGGCGGGGCCGTCGGGAAAGACATGGCCCAGATGCGCCTCGCAGCGCGCGCAGCGGATTTCCGTGCGCGTCATGCCGTGGCTGTTGTCGATCACCGCCTCCAAGGGCGCATCCTCGACCGGGCGGAAGAACGAGGGCCAGCCCGACCCGCTTTCATACTTCGCCGCCTTGTCGAACAAGGGCGCGCCGCAGCAGGTGCAGGTGAAGGTGCCCGGCCCTTCGGGAAAGCCGGGGTGGCTGCCGGCGCGTTCGGTGCCGTGCTGGCGCGTCACGCGATAGGCGAGGTCGGAAAGCTGCGCGCGCCATTCGGCGTCGCTGCGGGTGATCTTGCCGGTCATCGGGGGCTCCGCTTCAGATGTCGCTTCGGTGTCATATGTTGTATGTTAGGGTCCGCAGGGCAAGATGCCCGGGACAGGAGTGTGCGATGCTGTCACTGCGCAAGGGCCGCTATGCCGCCCGTTTCGCCGAAACCCCTGCCGATATGGCGGCGGCGCAGGGGCTGCGCCATCTGTGTTTCCGGGGGAGCGCGGGGCTGGACGCCGATGCCTTCGATGCGATCTGCCGCCATGTGCTGGTCGAGGAAACCCGCACCGGGGCGCTGGCCGCCTGTTTCCGCCTGCTGCCGCTGACCTCGGGGTGCGAGATCGGGCGCAGCTATTCGGCGCAATATTACGACCTTGGGGCTTTGGAGGCTTTCGACGGCCCGATGGTCGAGATGGGCCGATTCTGCATCCACCCCGACCGGCGCGACCCCGACATCCTGCGCGTGGCCTGGGGGGCGATGACCCGCTTTGTCGATGCCAACGGGGTGCGGATGCTGTTCGGCTGTTCCTCCTTCAAGGGGACCGAGGCCGAGGTATACCTCGACGCCTTCGCCATGCTGCGCGAACGCCACCTCGCCCCGCGCCGCTGGCTGCCGCGGGTCAAGGCGCCGCAGGTCTTCCGTTTCGCCCGCCGTCTGGCGCGCCGCGAACCCGACCGCAAGCGCGCGCTGCTGACGATGCCGCCCCTGCTGCGGACCTATCTGGTGATGGGGGGCTGGGTGTCCGACCATGCGGTGGTGGACCGCGACCTGAACACGCTCCACGTTTTCACCGGGCTGGAAATCGGCGCCATCCCCCCCGCCCGCGCGCGCCTGCTGCGGGGCGTGGCGGGCTGAGCAGCACATGAAAAAGGCCGCAAAAAGCGGCCCGTTTTCAAGTCTTTGGAGATTTTGGTGGAGCCAAGGGGAGTCGAACCCCTGACCTCTTGAATGCCATTCAAGCGCTCTCCCAACTGAGCTATGGCCCCACCGGAGGTACCGATCATCTCGGTGACGTGGCTTCTAGTGCGGGGCGGAGGCGGCTGCAAGTGGAAAATGCGCCCCCGCCACGGTTTGTCAGACTTCCTCGTCGTCGCCCGCCACATCGGCCAGATCGTCGAGCGAAACCGTCTCGTCCTCGTCGTCCTCGAGCAGTTCCTCGTCCAGATCCGCGTCCTCGGTGGCATCGGCCTCGATCAGGTCGTCGGCATCCAGATCGGTGTCGAGCAGGTTCGACGCCTTGGCCTCCTGCGCGATGATCGCGCCCACGGCCTTGCGGCGGGCGGATTCGATATCCACGATCTCGCCCGTATAGGGGCTGACGATCGGGGTGCGGTTCAGGTCGTAAAAGCGTTTGCCGGTGGTCGGGCAAATCCGCTTCGTGCCCCATTCAGCCTTGGGCATGGTCATTCCCCTTGCGGTGTCGGATGGTCCAAGGAAGGCCCATTGGAACAGCCCGCAGCCCCTGTCAAGGGCTTTTCCGCAGGGCAGGAGCGGCTATGCTGCGCCCCTGCCGCCGGGCCGCGAATCCCCGGCGCGAAGGAGCCTTGATGCCGCCGCTGCCCGGCCTGCCGGAAGTCGAGATCACGTTGCGCCGGTCGGCCCGCGCGCGGCGGATCAGCCTGCGGGTGTCGAGCCTCGACGGGCGCGTGACGCTGACCCTGCCGGCGCGGGCGCGCGAATCCGAGGGGATGGCCTTCCTGCGCGACCGCGCCGACTGGATCCGCGCGGCGCTTGCCCGGGTGCCGCCGCCGCGCGCGCCGGGGCCGGGCGGAATCCTGCCGATCGAGGGGCGGGGGGTGCCGGTGCTGGCGGGGCCCGCGCGGGGGCCGGTGCGGGTGACGCCCGAGGGGCTGGTGGTGCCCGGCGATCCGGCGCTGGCGGGGCCGCGAATCGCGGCCTTCCTCAAGGCGCTTGCCCGGGGGCGGCTGGCCTCGGCCTGCGACCGGCATGCCGCGGCGCTCGGCCGGCCCTACAGCCGTCTGGTGCTGCGCGACACACGGTCGCGGTGGGGGTCCTGCACCACCGCGGGCGTGCTGATGTTCAACTGGCGGCTGGTCATGGCCCCGCCCGAGGTGCTGGATTATGTGGCGGCGCATGAGGTTGCGCATCTGGCCGAAATGAACCATTCGCCCGCCTTCTGGGCCGTGGTCGCGCGCCTGATGCCGCAGCACGCCGCCCCGCGCGCCTGGCTGCGGGCAGAGGGCAATGCGCTGCACGGCTGGCAGTTCGGCCCGCGCGGGGATTGACCCGGCGGCGCGGGGCGTGAAGATGGCGCATGGTATTGCGCGCCCGTCCGTCCGACTCGGCCCTTGCGGCCCATGACCGGCTCTACCGCACCCTGCGCACGCAGGTGATGCATGGCGAGCTGCCGCCCGGCCATGCGCTGACGCTGCGCGGGATCGGTGCGGCGCACGGCACCTCGATGACCCCTGCGCGCGAGGCCGTGCGGCGGCTGGTGGCGGAAGGCGCGCTGACGCTTTCGGCATCCGGCCGGGTGGCGACGCCGGAACTGTCGTCGGAACGGATCGAGGAACTCGCCTCCATCCGCGCGCTGATCGAACCGGAACTGGCCTCGCGCGCGCTGCCGCGGGCGCATTTCGCGCTGATCGACCGGCTGGCGGCGATCAACGCCCTGAACGCAGAGGCCGTGGCGCGGCAGGATGCGGTGGCCTATATCCGCACCAACCTGGAATTCCACCGCACATTGTATCTGCGCGCGCAGGCCCCGGCGATGCTGGCGCTGACGGAAACGGTGTGGCTGCAACTGGGGCCGACGATGCGCGCCCTTTATTCCAAGCTGCGCCGGAACGAACCGCCCCAGCACCACCGGCTGATCATCGCCGCCCTGCGTGCGGGCGACGAACCCGGCCTGCGGCTGGCGGTGCGCACCGATGTGACGCAGGGCCTGCGGCATCTGGCGGCCTGAGCCTGTCCCGCGCGGATGGGGCATTCCGCGCCCGCCGCCCGTGCCAGCCTTCCCCATCCGCAAGACCGGCGAGGGGGATCCGATGGGCAGGTTCGACGGAAAGGTGGCCGTGATCACCGGCGCGGCCTCGGGGTTCGGGGCGCAGGTGGCGGTGCAGATGGCCGCGGGCGGCGCAAGGGTGGTTCTGGGCGATCTGCGCGACTGTGCCGAGACCGCCGCGCACATCCGCGCCGCCGGGGGCGAGGCGGCGACGGCCCTTGTCGACGTGTCCGACCCGGCGCAGGTCGCGGCGCTGATGCAACTGGCCACCGACAGCTTCGGCGGCATCGACATCCTGCACGCCAATGCCGGAATGGTCGGCAACGGCGCGGACGGGCTGGTGTCGATCCTCGATCTCGACCTCGATTTCTGGGACCGGACCTTCGCGGTGAACGTGCGCGGCGCGATGCTGTGCATCCGCGCGGCGCTGCCGTCGATGATCGCGCGGGGCGGCGGGTCGATCGTCATCACCTCGTCCATCGCCGGCCAGATGGGTGAAAACGTGCGCAGCGCCTATTCGGCCTCCAAGGCGGCGGTGAACGCGATCACCCGCCATGTCGCCACCGCTTTCGGCCGGCAGGGGGTGCGCTGCAATTCCATCGCGCCCGGCCTGATGCGCGAGGTGCCCGAGGGCGCGGCGGTCGATGCCTGGGGCCGCCATGTCCCGGGCCGCGTCGCGGCCTATGCCGAGGTCGCGCCGGTGGTGCTGTTCCTCGCCTCGGACGATGCGCGCCATGTCACCGGGCAGGTGCTGACCGCCGATGGCGGCTTTTCCATCCATTTCCCCAACTGGGCCGATGGCGGCCATGTCAGCGAACGCAGGGCCTGAGCCGGAGGAACCGATGGGACTGTTCGACGACCGCATCGCCGTAGTGACCGGCGCCGCCAATGGCCTAGGCGAGGCCACCGCCCTGCGGCTGGCGGCCGAGGGCGCGACGCTCGCGCTGCTGGACCGCGAGGGCCCGGCGCTGGCCGCCGTCTGCGACCGGATCGCGGCCGCAGGGGGCAGGGCGCGGGGCTTCGTGGTGGATGTGCTGGACCGCGCCGCCGTCGCCGATGTCTTTGCCGAAATCGCGGGCCGTCTCGGCCCGGTCGATGTGCTGGTCAACAACGCCGGCGGATCGGCGCGCGAAAGAAACCGCGAATTCTGGTGTTCCGACCCCGAGGTCTGGGATTACGTCATCGACCTGAACCTGAAATCCGCCATGTTCTGCGCGCGGCAGGTGGTGCCGGGCATGCGCGACCGCGGGCGGGGCAAGATCGTCAACCTCGGCTCGGGGTCCTACAACGCGGGCGATGCGGATATCGCCGATTACGTCGCGGCCAAGGGGGGCGTGGTGGGTTTCACCCGCTCGCTCGCCCGCGAACTCGCGCCCTTCGGGGTGAACGTCAACGCCGTCTCGCCCTCGACCATCATGACCCGCGCCGCCGAACGCGCGCCCGAGGTGATGGCGCGCGCGCTGGCCAATGTGCCGATGCGCCGCGCCGGCCGGCCCGAAGACATCGCCAACGCCATCGCCTTCCTCGCCAGCGCGCAGGCCGATTACATCACCGGCCAGGTGCTGGTGGTCGACGGCGGGCGCACCTTCAACTGAAAGGACAGTCCATGCCCGCGCTTTTCATCGCCATCCGCGAACGCACCCGCGATGCGGCAGAGATGGAAACCTATTCCGCCCTCGCCCGCCAGACGCTGGCGGGCCGCGCCTTCCGCCTGCTGGCGCGCTACGAGGGCCACGACGGACTGGAAGGGCCGGAACCCGAGGCCGTGCTGGTGATGGAATTCCCCACGATGGCGGATGCCCGCGCCTGGTACCACAGCGACGACTACCGCGCCGCGCTGCGCCACCGCAACATGGGTGCCGATTACCGCGTGCTGCTGGTGGAAACGAAGGAATAGGCCGATGCAGGCGCCCCCCACCCTCGACCGCGATCCTTATGGCGAAGGCATCCTTGCCGACCCCTATGCCTTCTACGCCGAACTGCGCGAGATCGGCCCGGTGGCCTATATCCCCGCCCATGGCGTCTATGCCGTCGGCCGCTACGATGCGGTGAAACAGGTGTTCTCCGACCATGCCCGCTTCACCTCGGAAAGCGGCGTCGGCATCCAGGACGCCCGCGACCCGGCCCAGAAGGCGCGGCCGAAAAGCCTGCTGGTGGAAATCGACCCGCCCGCCCATACCGCCAACCGCCGCGCCGCGAACCGGATCATGTCGCCCCTGATCATCCGCAGCTTCCGCCAGGTGTTCGAGGAACGCGCCCGCGCGCTGGTCGATGCCGTGCTGGCGCGCGGCGGCGATTGCGACGGCGTGGCCGATCTGGCCGAGGATCTGGTGCTGACCGGCTTTCCCAAGGCGATGGGCCTGCGCCACAACCCCGAGGCGATCCGCGCCATCGGCTACATGTCCTTCAACCAGACCGGGCCGAAGAACGCGCTGCATGAAAAGGGCCTCGCGGCGGGCGAGCCGTATATGGAATGGTTTCTGGAAAGCTGCCAGCCGGAACATGTCCGCCCCGGCTCGCTCGCCGATGAATTCTACCGGGCCGAGGCGGCGGGCGAGGTCGAGCCCGGCTTTGCCGCGAATGTCATCCGCTCGCTGGTGCGGGGCGGGTCGGATTCGACGATGGCGGGGATCGGCTTCGCGATCCACCAGCTGGCGCGCAACCCCGATCAATGGGCGCTGTTGCAGGCCAACCCCGGCCGCCGCCGCTTCGTCTATGACGAGGCTTTGCGCCACGAATCCCCCTTCCATGTCGTCTACCGCGCGGTGGTGGGGCAGGGCGCGGAACTCGACGGTTTCGCGCTGGAGGGCGGGATGAAGATCGGCATGTACCCCGGCGCCGCCAACCGCGACCCGCGGCAATGGGAACGCCCGGATGCCTTCGACATCCTGCGCGACAGCGCCGGGGTGCATCTGTCCTTCGGCACCGGCGATCACAACTGCATCGGCCAGAACATCGCCCGGCTGGAGGCCGATGCGCTGCTGGCCGCGCTGATGGAACGGGTGGCCCGCATCGACCTCGCCGGCCCGCCCGCCTACCGGCTGCACAACCAGCTGCGCACGCTCGACACCCTGCCGCTGCGCCTGATCGCCGCCTGAAACAGGAAGGGGGCGCCGCGGCCCCCTTCACTTTCTGTCTGAAAATATCCCACGGGGCGCCGGGTGGTGCGCCACTGGTTCGAGAACCAGCCGGCGCCGGGGGTGTGAAACCCCCGCCGCTGCCCTATCCCCCCGCAGCTACGCGTGGATGGCGCCCAACCCGCAGGCCAGCGCCGCCTCGCGCACTGCCTCGGAACAGGTCGGATGCGCGTGGCAGGTGCGGGCGATGTCCTCGGCAGAGGCGCCGAATTCCATCGCCACGCAGATCTCGTGGATCATCTCGCCCGCGCCGGGGCCGATGATATGCGCCCCCAGAACCCGGTCGGTCGCCGCATCGGCGAGGATCTTGACGAAACCGTCGCCCGCGAACATCGCCTTGGCCCGGCCGTTGCCCATGAAGCTGAACTTGCCCGCCTTGTAGGCGCGGCCCTCTTCCTTCAGCTGTTCCTCGGTCTTGCCGACGCTGGCGACCTCGGGGCTGGTGTAGATCACGCCGGGGATCACGCCATAGTTCACATGCCCCGCCTGACCGGCAAGGATTTCGGCCAGCGCCACGCCCTCGTCCTCGGCCTTGTGGGCCAGCATCGGGCCGGGCACCGCGTCGCCGATGGCATGGATGCCCTTCACGCTGGTGGCGTAATGCGCATCCACCGCGATCTGCCCGCGCGCCGTCATCTGCACGCCGAGCGCGTCGAGGCCCAGACCCGTCGTGTAGGGCCGCCGCCCCGTCGCCACCAGCACCACATCGGCGGCGAGCGTCGCCTCCGCCCCGTCCTTGCGTTTCTGATAGCGCAGGGTGGCCTTGCCATCCGCCACATCGACGCCCTGCACCGCGGCGCCGGTCACGATCGCCAGCCCCTGTTTCTTCAGCGTCTTCTCGAACGCCCGCTGCACCTCGGCGTCGTTGCCGGGGATCAGCGCGTCGAGGTATTCGACCACCGTGACCTTCGTGCCGAGCCGGGCATAGACCGATCCCAGTTCCAGCCCGATCACGCCGCCGCCGATCACCGCCATCGTCGCCGGGATCGCCGCCAGCGCCAGCGCGCCGGTCGAGGTCACGACGACCTTTTCATCCACCGTCACCCCCGGCAGGCTGGAGGGTTCGGAGCCCGAGGCGATGACGATATGTTTCGCCCCGTGCACCTCTTCGCCGACCTTCACCTGACCCGCGGCGGGGATGGAGGCCCAACCGTTCAGCCATGTCACCTTGTTCTTCTTGAACAGGAATTCGATGCCCTTGGTGTTCTGGCCGATCACATCGTCCTTGTAGGCCAGCATCCTGGCCCAGTCGACGGTGGGGTTCGCGCCCATCAGGCCCATCTTCTCGAAGTTCTCGTGCACCTCGTGCAGCTGGTGGCTGGCATGCAAGAGCGCCTTGGACGGGATGCAGCCCACGTTGAGGCAGGTGCCCCCCAGGGTCTCGCGCCCCTCGACGCAGGCGACCTTCATCCCCAGTTGCGCCGCGCGGATGGCGCAGACATAGCCGCCGGGACCGGCGCCGATCACGATCACATCAAAACTGGCCATCGGGCTCTCCTTCCTTCTGGGCCGCCGGGGCATGGCGCGCGGGGGCCGGTATCGGTCATATCAGATCAGGCCGGCGACGATCATCGCCAGCGTTGCAACGAAACCCACCCCCCAGACCACCGACCGCCAGGGCGTCAGCCCCATCACATAGGCGGGCAGATAGAGGATGCGGGCGGCAAGGTAGACCCAGGCGCAGGCGGCGGTGAAGCCGCTGGCCTTGGCGCCGAGCGTCACCACCACCACCGCGAGGGTGAAGAGGATCAGCCCCTCGAAATGGTTCGCCACCGCCCGTTGCAGCCGCCCGGCGCGCGGCGACAGGGCGCGCGGCGGCGGGGCGTCGCGGGGCCCGGCGGTGTAATCGGGGCCAAGCTCGCGGTTCGCGGGCACGGCATAGAGCGCCAGTTGCACCGCCTGCAACAGCCCCGCAAGGGCCAGCACGGTCAGTTCGGGGGGCAGTCCGGGGGTCATGCGGCCTTCTCCTTCGTCCAGCGGCGCAGGTTTTCGGGCGTCAGCAGCCGCGCCTTGCGGGCGACGAAATCGGCGATGCAGGCGGTTTCCGCCGCCGCCACGCCGGGCAGGGCGCGTAGGCGGGCCATTTCGGCCTGCGTCGCGGGCCAGTGCCGCAGGATGGACCGGTCCTGCACCGCGTTGCGGTTGGCGGTGCGGTGCCAGCGCGAGTTCAGGTGGTATTTGTCGCTGGCCTTGCCCTGCCCGTCGCCGCGATCGTTCTTGAGCAGGAAGGTATCGCGCGACCGCACCGCGTAATGGTTCACGCAGGCCCCGGGCCGCGTGGCGCGGTCGAGGGGGCGGTATTTCGCCCGCGGCGGGCCATAGAGAACATCGGCCTGCAACGGCTCGCCCCGGGTATTGACCACCCGCGCCTCCGCGATGCGGGGCCGGGTCGGCATGTGGTCAGAGGCATGTTCGAACGCGCGGAACCGGAAGAGCGACTTGAACTTCACCGTCGCGGGGTCCGGCGCCGCCTCGCAGGCGGTGAAATGCGGCAGCGTCGCGCCCGGCCAGTCCGCCAGCCCCGCATCGCCGAAGGCCCGCCAGGGCAGGGCGACCACATGCGCCGCGCCCGCCCGCGCGGTTAGTTCGCCCACCCCGCCCCCGCCATGGGCGATGTTGAGGAATTCGTCGCTGTCCAGTTGCGCCAGCCATTCGGCGCCCGTATCCGCCAGCCGGACCATCGCGCGGATCATGCCGTGGTCCTGCGGCGCCTCGCCCGGCGGGACCGGATTGTCCAGATGCACCACCGCATCCCCAGCGGCCAGCGCATCCAGCAGCCGGTCGGATCCGTCGGTGCAGTCGTTGGTGCAGATCACGACGGGATCGAAGCCGATCACCCGGTGATAGGCCAGCCATTCGAGGATGAAGATCCCCTCGTTGCGCATGCAGGACAAAAGGGCGGGGGGCGTCATGGGCGGCCCCTGCCGAAGGTCGCTGCGCATATCCGAAAGGGTGACAGGGCCACGGGGTCGTCCGCCGGTCTGGGCAAGGCCGGGCCGGCCGCAGGGCCGCCCCGGCAGGGTATCGCACCGCCGCCGCGTACTGCCGCGGCGGGCCGGATCACAGATCCATCAGCAGCCGGCGGGGATCCTCCAGCGCCTCTTTCACGCGCACGAGGAACGTCACCGCGCCCTTGCCGTCGACGATGCGGTGGTCGTAGCTGAGCGCGAGGTACATCATCGGGCGGATGACGATCTGGCCCTTCACCACCACCGGGCGGTCCTGGATCTTGTGCATGCCGAGGATGCCCGACTGCGGCGGGTTCAGGATCGGGCTGGACATGAGCGAGCCATAGACGCCGCCGTTCGAGATGGTGAACGACCCGCCCTGCATTTCCGCCATCGACAGCTTGCCGTCGCGGGCGCGCGCGCCCAGTTCGGCGATCTTCTTCTCGATCGCGGCGAAGGACATCTGGTCGGCGTCGCGCACCACCGGCACCACCAGACCCGAGGGGGTGCCCACCGCCACGCCCATATGGACGTAGTTCTTGTAGACGACATCCTGCCCGTCGATCTCGGCGTTGACCTCGGGCACCTCTTTCAGCGCATGGCAGCAGGCCTTCACGAAGAAGGACATGAAGCCGAGCTTCACGCCGTGCTTCTTCTCGAACTGGTCCTTGAACTCGCTGCGCAGGTCCATGATGCCGGACATGTCCACCTCGTTGTAGGTGGTCAGCATGGCGGCGGTGTTCTGCGCATCCTTCAGGCGCCGCGCGATGGTGGCGCGCAGGCGGGTCATCTTCACCCGTTCCTCGCGCGCGGCATCGTCGGCCGGAACCGGCGCGCGCGGCGCGGGGGCCGCCGCCGGGGCCGGGGCGGATTTCGCGGCGGCGATGGCGGCCTGCACGTCTTCCTTCATCACCCGGCCGTCGCGGCCGGTGCCGGTGACGGCATCGCGGGCCACGCCCGATTCCGCCATCAGCTTCTTGGCCGAGGGTGCGTCTTCCACATCGGCGCGCGGCTGCACCACCTCGGGGCCCGCGCCGGGCGAATTGACGGCGGCGGCGGCTTCGGCGCGCGGCTCTTCGGCCTTCGGCGCCGCGGCCACGCCCGCGCCATCGGTGGAAATGATCGCCAGCCGCGCATTCGCCGCGACCGTCGTGCCCTCGGGCGCGAGGATTTCCGCCAGCACGCCCGCCGCCGGGGCCGGGACCTCGACCGACACCTTGTCGGTTTCCAGTTCGCACAGCATCTCGTCCTGCGCCACCGTGTCGCCCGGTTTCTTGAACCAGGTCGAAACCGTCGCCTCGGACACGCTTTCGCCCAAGGTGGGCACCATCACGTCAATCATTCCGCCCTCTCCCGCGCCGGTCTTCGTCTCGGCGCCTTTCATCGGCTTGAGTGTTTCTGCGGCCCCTTCCGTGATCTGCGCCAACAGCGCATTCACGCCGACCGTGGCCCCTTCGGGCGCCACGATCTCGGCCAGAATTCCGGCGGCGGGGGCATGCACCTCGACCGTCACCTTGTCGGTTTCCAACTCGCACAGCATATCATCGGCGGCCACGGCATCGCCCGGTTTCTTGAACCAGGTGGCCACCGTGGCCTCCGACACACTTTCGCCGAGCGTCGGAACGCGAACCTCCACCGCCATGTCAGGAAGACCCCAGGCTGAGGGCTTCGTTCACCAGCGCCTCCTGTTCGGCCTTGTGGCGGCTGGCAAGCCCCGTGGCGGGCGAGGCAGAGGCCGCGCGGCCCGCATAGACGGCGCGGCTGTGCTTGGCCCCGATCCGGGTCAGCACCCATTCGAGGTTCGGCTCCACGAAGGTCCAGCCGCCCTGGTTCTTGGGTTCTTCCTGACACCAGACGATTTCCGCGTCCTTGAACCGTTCCAGTTCCTTCACCATCGACATGGCGGGGAAGGGGTAGAACTGTTCCAGCCGCAGCAGGTAGACGTCATCGAGCCCGCGCGCATCGCGTTCGGCCAGCAGGTCGAAATAGACCTTGCCGGAACAGATCACGACGCGCTTGATCTCTGCATCCGGTTTCAGCTGCGTGGCCGACCGGCCGATCTGGGCGTCATCCCACAGCACGCGCAGGAACTGGCTGCCGGCGGTGAAATCCGCGGCCTCGGACACGCACATCGGATGGCGCAGCAGCGATTTCGGCGTCATCAGCACCAGCGGCTTGCGGAAGCTGCGGTGGATCTGGCGGCGCAGGATGTGGAAGTAGTTGGCGGGGGTCGAGCAGTTCGCCACGATCCAGTTGTCTTCCGCCGACAGTTGCAGGAACCGTTCCAGCCGCGCGGAGGAATGTTCCGGCCCCTGGCCCTCGAACCCGTGCGGCAGCAGCATCACCAGCCCCGACATGCGCAGCCATTTCCGCTCGCCGGAGTTGATGAACTGGTCGAACATGATCTGCGCGCCGTTGGCGAAATCGCCGAACTGGGCTTCCCACATCACCAGCGCGTTGGGTTCCGACAGCGAATAGCCGTATTCGAACCCGAGCACGGCATATTCCGACAGCATCGAGTCGATGACCTCGTAGCGTGCCTGCCCGGGGCGGATGTTGTTGATCGGATAGTACCGTTCCTCTGTCACCTGATCGACGAAGGCCGAATGCCGCTGGCTGAAGGTGCCGCGGGTGCAGTCCTGCCCGGACAGGCGTACCGGATAGCCCTCGACGGCGAGGCTGCCGAAGGCCAGCGCCTCTGCCGTGGCCCAGTCGAAGCCCTTGCCGGTTTCGAACATCTTCGCCTTGGCGTCGAGCTGCCGCAGCACGGTCTTGTGCATGTCGAAGCCCGCCGGCGCCGTGGTCAGCGCCTTGCCGATTTCCTGCATGGTTTCCGGCGTGATCGCGGTCGCGCCGGGTTCGTAATCGGCCTTTTCGCGGTCCAGATGCTTCCAGCGGCCATCCAGCCAGTCGGCCTTGTTGGGCTTGTAGTCCTTTCCGGCCTCGAATTCCTCGTTCAGCTTGGCCTGGAAGGCGGCCTTCATGTCCTCGATCTCGCCCTCGGGGATCAGGCCGTCGGCCACCAGACGCTCGGTATAAAGCTGAAGCGTGGTCTTGTGCCGCTTGATGTTGGTGTACATCGCCGGGTTGGTGAACATCGGCTCGTCGCCTTCGTTGTGACCGAAGCGGCGATAGCAGAAGATGTCGATGACCACATCCTTGTGGAACTTCTGCCGGAACTCGGTCGCCACCTTGGCGGCATGCACCACCGCCTCGGGGTCGTCGCCGTTGACGTGGAAGATCGGCGCCTCGACCATCAGGGCGATGTCGGTGGGGTAGGGGGACGAGCGGCTGAAATGCGGCGCGGTAGTGAAGCCGATCTGGTTGTTCACCACGATATGGATCGTCCCGCCGGTGCGGTGCCCCTTCAGCCCCGACAGGCCGAAGCATTCGGCCACCACGCCCTGGCCGGCGAAGGCCGCGTCGCCATGCAGCAGGATCGGCAGCACCATCGTGCGGTCGGGGTCGTTCCACTGGTCCTGCTTGGCGCGCACCTTGCCCAGGACGACGGGGTTCACCGCCTCCAGATGCGAGGGGTTGGCGGTCAGCGACAGGTGCACGACATTGCCGTCGAATTCCCGGTCGCTCGACGCGCCGAGGTGGTATTTCACGTCGCCCGACCCGTCCACGTCGTCGGGCTTGAAGCTGCCGCCCTGGAATTCGTTGAAGATCGCGCGGTAGGGCTTGCCCATCACGTTGGCGAGGATGTTCAGCCGCCCCCGGTGGGGCATGCCGATGATGATTTCCCTCACGCCGAGCGCGCCGCCGCGCTTGATGATCTGTTCCATCGCCGGGATCAGCGCCTCGCCCCCGTCAAGGCCGAACCGCTTGGTGCCCATGTATTTGACGTGCAGGAACTTTTCGTAGCCTTCCGCCTCGACCAGCTTGTTCAGGATCGCCTTGCGGCCCAGCTTGGTGAAGGTGATTTCCTTGCCGTAGCCCTCGATCCGTTCCTTCAGCCAGGCGGATTGCTCGGGGTCCGAGATATGCATGTATTGCAGCGCGAAGGTGCCGCAATAGGTGCGTTTCACCAGATCCATGATCTGGCGCAGCGAGGCGTGGGTCAGGCCCAGAACGTTGTCGATGAAGATCGGCCGGTCCATGTCGGCCTCGGTGAAGCCGTAGGATTTCGGGTCCAGTTCCGGGTGCGGGGTCTGGTCGCGCATGCCCAGAGGGTCGATGTCGGCGATCAGGTGGCCGCGGATGCGGTAGGCGCGGATCAGCATCAGCGCCCGGATGGAATCGAGCACCGCGCGCTGCATCTGCGCATCGGTCAGCGCCACCCCCTTTTCGGCCGCCTTTTCCGCGATCTTGCGGCCCGCGCCCTTCGCCTCTGCCGGCGCCTGCGGCCATTCGCCGGTCAGCGCGGCGGTGCGGTCGTCGACCGGCAGCGGCGGCCAGTCGGCCCGCGCCCAGGACGGACCCGCCGCCGCGCGCCGGGCATCCGCATCGCTGTCGCCGAGGGCGGCGAAGAACGCGGCCCAGGAGGCATCGACACTCGCCGGATCCGCCGCGAATTTCGCGGCCATCTGATCCATGTAATCGGCATTGGCCCCGTCCATGAAGGACGAGGCACGAAGCGCGGCGTTGGGGGATTGGTCGGTCATGTTCTCACCTCAGGCGGTTGGGACCGGATGGGGGGGATGGATGGGGGAACAGGCAAAAAGCGCGGGACGACGGGACGGGCAGGGGGCGCGAGACGACGGAACCCGGGGCGGCCGAACCGCCCCGGGGATTGTGGCGGCCGGCGGGGCTGGCCGCAGTGGCTCGCGCCGGGTGCATGGTCAGCCCTTGATCGCCTTCAGCACCGCCTGCCCCAGTTCGGCGGGGCTGTCGGCCACCACGATCCCGGCGGATTTCATCGCCTCGATCTTGGATTCCGCATCGCCCTGGCCGCCCGACACGATGGCGCCGGCATGGCCCATGCGGCGGCCCTTCGGCGCGGTGCGGCCCGCGATGAAGCCCGCGCAGGGCTTGGCGCGGCCCTTCTTCGCCTCGTCGGCCAGAAAGCGCGCGGCCTCTTCCTCGGCGGTGCCGCCGATTTCGCCGATCATGATCAGGGCCTCGGTTTCCGGGTCGGCCAGGAACATTTCCAGCACTTCCAGATGCTCGGTGCCCTTGATCGGGTCGCCGCCGATGCCCACGGCCGAGGACTGGCCGAGCCCGAGGTCGGTCGTCTGCTTGACCGCCTCATAGGTCAGCGTGCCCGAGCGCGACACCACGCCCACCTTGCCGCGCTTGTGGATATGGCCCGGCATGATGCCGATCTTGCAGGCGCCCGGCGTGATCACGCCCGGGCAGTTCGGCCCGATCAGGCGCGAGCGCGAATTGATCAGCGCCCGCTTGACCTTCATCATGTCCAGCACCGGGATGCCCTCGGTGATGCAGACGATCAGTTCCATCTCGGCGTCGATCGCCTCCATGATGGAATCGGCGGCGAAGGGCGGGGGAACGTAGATCACCGAGGCATTGGCGCCGGTCACGTCCCTGGCCTCGTGGACCGAGTTGAAGACCGGCAGGTTCAGGTGCGTCGTGCCGCCCTTCCCGGGGGTCACGCCGCCGACCATCCTGGTGCCGTAGGCAATGGCCTGTTCGGAATGGAAGGTGCCTTGCGAGCCGGTGAAGCCCTGACAGATGACCTTGGTGTTTTCGTCGACGAGGACTGCCATTTTCTTAGCCTTTCACCGCTTTCACGATCTTCTGCGCCGCGTCCGACAGGTTGTCGGCGGCGATCACGTTCAGGCCCGATTCCGCGATGATCTTCTTGCCCAGATCCACGTTCGTGCCTTCCAGACGCACGACCAGCGGCACTTGCAGGCCGACTTCCTTCACCGCGGCGATGATGCCTTCCGCGATGATGTCGCAGCGCATGATGCCGCCGAAGATGTTCACGAGGATCCCTTTGACGTTCGGGTCGGAGGTGATGATCTTGAACGCCTCGGTCACTTTCTCCTTCGTCGCGCCGCCGCCGACGTCGAGGAAGTTCGCGGGTTCGGCGCCGTAGAGCTTGATGATGTCCATCGTCGCCATGGCGAGGCCCGCGCCGTTGACCATGCAGCCGATCTCGCCTTCCAGCGCGATGTAGTTCAGGTCGAACTTCGAGGCGGCGAGTTCCTTCGGGTCCTCTTCCGTCTCGTCGCGCAGCGCCAGGATGTCGGGCTGGCGGTAGAGCGCGTTGTTGTCGAAGCCCACCTTGGCGTCCAGCGCCTTGAGGTCGCCCCCGGTGGTCACGATCAGCGGGTTGATCTCGATCATCTCGGCGTCCTTTTCCACGAACGCCTTGTAGAGCTTGGCCACCAGATCGGTGCACTGCTTGACCTGCTTGCCTTCCAGACCGAGCGCGAAGGCCACGCGGCGGCCGTGGAAGCCCTGGATGCCGGTCGCCGGGTCGACGCTGAAGGACAGGATCTTTTCGGGGGTGTGGGCGGCCACTTCCTCGATGTCCATGCCGCCTTCCGTCGAGACGACGAAGGAGATGCGGCTGGTCGCACGGTCCACCAGCAGCGCGAGGTACAGCTCGCGGCTGATGTCGCTGCCGTCCTCGATGTAGATGCGGTTCACCTGCTTGCCCGCGGCGCCGGTCTGGTGCGTCACCAGCGTGCGGCCCAGCATCTGATGGGCCATCGCCTCGGCCTCTTCGACCGATTTGGCAAGGCGCACGCCGCCCTTCTCGCCGGCCTCGGGCTCCTTGAACTTGCCCTTGCCGCGGCCGCCGGCGTGGATCTGCGCCTTGACGACCCAAAGCGGCCCTTCCAGTTCGCCCGCGGCGGCCTTCGCCTCTTCGGCGCGCAGCACGACGCGGCCATCCGACACCGGAACGCCATAGCTGCGCAGCAGCGCCTTGGCCTGGTATTCGTGGATGTTCATAGCCCTCTTCCGTCCTTGGTGGGATCGGGGCTCCTTTGGCACAGCTTGCGCCGGTAGTGAAATGAAATTGGCGTTTCCGCGCGGGCGGGGTGCGGAAATCCGCCTTATGTGATCACGGCCAATTTTCCAGTGATCACAAAACCGCAAAGGCCCCGCGCCGCGTCCTGACGGGCGGGATTCGCCGCCCTCAGCCGGGGCCGACGATGGCGAGGATCAGCGCCGGGGGCTGGCCGGGGCCGTAGGGGCGTTGCAGCAGGACGACCTGCCCGGGGGCGATGGCCCAGGCCCGTTCCACCCGGGGCCCGAGCCGCGCGGGATCGACCGGCGCCGCGGCGGGGAAACGGCGGGCCACCATGTCGTGGATCCGCCCGGTCTGGCCGGTGCGGGCGGCGGCGGCCACGGCGCAGGCGCTGCCGTCGGCGGCCAGCATCACCGCAGGGCGCCGGTCGTCCACGGCAAAGCTGCGGATCGCGCCATCGCCGCTGCCGATGCCCGGAGAGGCGCGGCGGGGCACCTCGACGTAATCCATCCCGCGCAGCGCCTGTGCCGCGGCCCCGGGCGGGGTGTCGAGGCAGATATGCTCGAACACAGCGGTCAACTGGCGCGGGGAGCTTTTGGGCAGGATATGCGCGGGGTGGATGTTGCGCAGTTCCTGCGCATCGGGCCCCTGCGGGGCGTCGCAGCCCGCCAGCGCGGCGAGACAGAAAAGAAGGGAAACGCGACCGATCACCATGCAAGGCCCCCTGTTACAGGCGCGATGCTGGACCGGCGGGGGGCGGAACGCAACCACGGGTTGCGGCCCGGGGGATGGCGCGCGCAAGGGGCCCCCTGCGCGCGCCGGATAAGGTGGAAAGGTCAGGCCAGCGAGGGGTCGATGCCCTTGCAGGCGGTGACGAGGCCCTTCACCGCATCGACCGACTTCTGGAACATCGCCTGTTCGTCGCCATTCAGCTTGATGTCGACGATCCGCTCGATCCCGTCCTTGCCGATCACGGTCGGCACGCCGACATAAAGCCCGTCGAGCCCATAGGCGCCCTTCACATAGGCCGCGCAGGGCAGCAGGCGCTTCTGGTCCTTCAGATAGCTTTCGGCCATCTCGATGGCGCTGGTCGCCGGCGCGTAGAAGGCCGAGCCGGTCTTGAGCAGGCCGACGATTTCCGCCCCGCCGTCGCGGGTGCGCTGGACGATCGCGTCCAGTTTCTCCTGCGTGGTCCAGCCCATCTCGACCAGATCCGGCAGCGGGATGCCCGCCACGGTGGAATAGCGGGTCAGCGGCACCATCGTGTCGCCATGGCCGCCCAGAACGAAGGCGGTCACGTCCTTCATCGAGACATCGAATTCGAGGCTCAGGAAATGCCGGAAACGCGCGGAATCGAGCACGCCCGCCATGCCCACCACCATGTGATGCGGCAGGCCCGAGAATTCGCGCAGCGCCCAGACCATCGCATCCAGCGGGTTGGTGATGCAGATCACGAAGGCGTTCGGGGCGTTCTTGGCGATGCCCTCGCCCACCGACTTCATCACCTTGAGGTTGATGCCCAGAAGGTCGTCGCGGCTCATCCCCGGCTTGCGCGGCACGCCGGCGGTGACGATGCAGACATCCGCGCCCGCGATGTCCTCGTAGCTGTTGGCGCCTTTCATCGCGGCGTCGAAGCCCTCCGAGGGGCCCGATTGCGCGATGTCGAGCGCCTTGCCCTGCGGGGTGCCTTCGGCGATGTCGAACAGGACGACGTCTCCGAGTTCCTTGATCGCGGCGAGATGGGCGAGCGTGCCGCCGATCTGCCCCGCGCCGATCAGCGCGATCTTGGGTCTGGCCATGATGTACTCCGGTTTCCGGTCATTGACGGGGGACGCTTAGGCCCAACCTTTACGCCACGCAAGCCCGGATGGCCCCCGGGGGCTGTCGCAGGGCGCAGGTTTGCGCTAAACCCGGCCCCCGGCGGCGGCCGCAGGGGGGGCGGGGGTGACGTTCGATCTGGCGTTCTTTGCGGTTGCGATCCCGGCGGTGCTGCTGGCGGGGGTGTCAAAGGGCGGTTTTGCCTCGGGCGCGGCCTTTGCGGCGACACCGATTCTCGCGCTGGTGATCCCGCCGGGGCAGGCGTTGGGGCTGATGCTGCCGCTGCTGATGCTGATGGATGCGGCCACGCTGCGCCCCTACTGGAAGCGGTGGGATGGCGCGGCGTCGCGCATCCTGATCCTGGGCGGCATTCCCGGCGTGGTTCTGGGGGCGGCGGTCTGGCGGCTGGTGGATGCCGATCTGATCCGGCTGCTGATCGGGGTCATCGCCATCGGGTTCGTCGCGTTCCAGGTGGCGCGGATGACGGGGCTGCTGCGGATCGCGCAGCGCCCGATGGGCCCGGTGGCGGGGCTGGCCGCGGGCGCGGCGGCGGGGTTCACCAGTTTCGTCAGCCATGCGGGCGGGCCGCCCGCGGCGGTCTATCTGCTGATGAAGGGCATCGGCAAGACGCCCTATCAGGCGACCACGGTGATCGTGTTCTGGGCGATCAACATCGTGAAGGTGATCCCCTTCCTGTTTCTCGGCATCTTCACCGCCGACACATTGCTGGGCAGCCTCATGCTGGCGCCGGTCGCGCTGGTGGGCGCGCGGCTGGGGGTGAAGGCGCATCACCTTTTGCCCGAGGGGCCGTTCTTCGCGCTGACCTATGTGCTGCTGGTGCTGACCGGGGCCAAGCTGGTGTTCGACGCGCTGGTCTGAGGGGGGGGCATCCACGCGCGCGCGCCGGTTGACCCGGGCGGGGTAAGGAAACGCACTGCGTTTCCCCGCCCGTTCGCGCGGCGGTGCCGTGAGAGACGGTGATCACAGGAGTAACGGCCAGGCCGGCGCCTGCCCCGGCGGGCGAGAAGCGCCCGCCATGGGCGGGGCGGGCGCTGGCCGGGGGCTTGGGGCCCCCGGCCGGGGCAGCGAGATCTGCGTCGCGGTGGCGAAGGCACGCGCCTTCGCCAGACAGAACGATAGTGCGACTGCCCCACCTTTAGGTCCGCGCTTACCCCGACTCCCGCCCCCGGGTTTCGCGGCGGTGCAGAAAGACCTTGCCGGATGTGCCGCGGTTGTGGTCACTGACGCAAGAATATTTCGTGGAGCGAATCATGACCCAGCCCGCCCGCCCGTTCCGTTCGGTGCTCTACATCCCCGCCTCGCGCGAGCGCGCGATGGAAAAGGCGCGCGGCCTGCCTGTCGATGCGATCATCTTCGATCTGGAAGACGCCGTGGCGCCGGACGAAAAGGCCCCGGGGCGGGACCTGCTGGTGCAGGTGCTGCGGACGGCCGATTACGGCCAGCGCGCGCGGATCGTGCGGGTGAACGGGCTCGACACCCAATGGGGCCGCGACGATCTGGCGGCGCTGGCCGGCGTGCCGCTGGAGGCCGTGCTGATCCCCAAGGTCAACCGCGCCGCGGATGTCGAGGCGGTGGCGCAGGCGCTGCCCGGCGTCGCCATCTGGGCGATGATGGAAACGCCTCTGGGCATGCTGAACGCGGCGGAAATCGCGGCGCATCCGCGGCTGGAGGGCATGGTGATGGGCACCAACGACCTCGCCAAGGATCTGGGCACCCGTTTCCGCCCCGACCGGCTGCCGCTGCTGACGGGCCTCGGCCTCAGCCTGCTGGCGGCGCGGGCGCATGGGGTGGCGATCGTCGATGGCGTCTACAATGCGTTCAGGGACGCCGAGGGCCTGCGCGCCGAATGCGAACAGGGCCGCGACATGGGCTTCGACGGCAAGACCCTGATCCACCCCGATCAGGTCGCCATCGCCAACGAGGTCTTCGCGCCCTCCGAGGCCGATGTGGCCCTTGCCCGCCGCCAGATCGAGGCGTTCGAGGCCGCCGCCGCCGCGGGGCAGGGCGTTGCGGTCGTGGATGGCAAGATCGTCGAAAACCTGCATATCGTGACCGCACAGGCGACCCTGGCCAAGGCGGCGGCGATCGCCGCCCTGTCGGCGGGGTGAGCCCGGCCAATAGCAAGCGAAAGGCGAGCCATGACCCTGTTGATCCTCGGCGTGGCCCTGTGGTGGGCCGGTCATCTGTTCAAGCGCGCGGCGCCCGGGCTGCGGGCGGGCATGGGCGACCGGGGCCGGGGCGTGGTGGCGCTGGTGCTGCTGGTGTCGGTGGTGCTGATGGTCCTCGGCTATCGTGGCGCCGGGGGTGCGGTGTACTGGGGACGCAGCCCGGCGCTGGTCGGCGTCAACAACCTCGTCATGCTGGCCTCGGTCTATCTGTTCGCGGCGGCAGGCATGAAGACCGCGGTGGCGCGGCGGCTGCGGCATCCGATGTTGCTGGGCGTGCTGCTGTGGTCGGCGGCGCATCTGCTGGTGAACGGCGATGCGGCGTCCGTCGTGCTGTTCGGCGGGATCGGGCTCTGGGCCCTGGTCGAAATGGCGGTGATCGGCCGCGCGGACCCCTGGGTGCCGCCGCGGGGCAAGGGACCGAAGATGGAGATCTTCGCCATCCTCGGCACGGTTCTGGTCTATGGCGTGCTTGCGGGCGCGCATTATCTGCTGGGGTATCCGGCGTTCGGGTGAAGCGATGAAACTCTATCGACTGCTGACCGAGGACGACACCTCGGCCTTCTGCCACAAGGTCACGGCGGCGCTGAACAAGGGTTGGGAACTGCATGGTGGCCCCGCCTACGCCTTCGATGCGGCGCGGGGCGTGATGCGCTGCGCGCAGGCGGTGGTGAAGGACGCGCCGGGCGACTATGCGCCAGAGGTGAAGCTGGGCGAGCAGTAGGGTCAGCGTCGGGGGCGGCGCCATTGGATGGCGCGGCGCCGGGGCGCTGCCCCGGACCCCGGAGTATTTTTGAAAAGATGAAGCGGGAGGCGTGGGCATGAAGACGAATGCGGGGCGGTTTTTCGAGGATTATCGGGTGGGCGAGACCATCACCCATGCCGTGCCGCGCACGCTGTCGGGGGGGGAGCGGGCGTTCTATCACGCGCTCTATCCCGCGCGCGGGGCGCTTTATTCTTCGGATGAATTCGCGCGGGCCTGCGGGCTGCCGGCCGCGCCGCTGGACGACCTGATCGCCTTCCACACCGTTTTCGGCAAGACCGTGCCCGACATCAGCCTGAATGCGGTGGCGAACCTCGGCTATGCCGAGGGGCGGTGGCTGGCGCCGGTATATCCGGGCGACACGCTGCGGTCCGTATCCGAGGTGATCGGGCTGCGCGAGAATTCCAACGGCAGGTCCGGCGTCGTCTGGGTGCGCACCCGGGGGCTGAACCAGCGGGGCGAGGCGGTGCTGGAATATGTCCGCTGGGTGATGGTGCGCAAGCGGCGCGACACGCCCGCGCCCGCGCCGGTGGTGCCCGCGCTGGCCCCGGCGGTCGCGGCCGCCGATCTGGTGGTGCCGGCGGGGCTCGACTTCACCGGCTACGATTTCCCGCTGGCGGGCGAGGGGCATCGCTGGGGCGACTATGCCGTGGGCGAGACCATCGACCATGTGGACGGCGTGACCATCGAGGAGGCCGAGCACATGCTCGCCACCCGGCTGTGGCAGAACACCGCCAAGGTGCATTTCGACGCCACCTTCCGCGAGGACGGCAAGCGGCTGATCTATGGCGGCCATGTCATCAGTCTGGCGCGGGCGCTGTCGTTCAATGGCCTCGCCAATGCGCAGATGATCGTGGCGCTGAACGGCGGCGCGCATGCCAATCCCTGTTTCGCGGGCGATACCCTGCGCGCCTGGTCCGAGGTGCTGGACAAGGCCGAAACGGCGGCGCCCGGGGTGGGGGCGATCCGGCTGCGGCTGGTGGCGGTGCGGCAGGGGGCGGCGCCCTTCGCGCTGAAGGATGCGGCGGGCAAGTACCTGCCCGAGGTCCTGCTCGATTTCGACTACTGGGCGCTGATGCCGCGCTGAGCCCGGAAATGCGGCGTTGCGGCGGGGCCGTGACGCCGAAAGGGGCGCGATGCGGAAATCCTGATGCGGCGCTGCAACATCGCGGGCGCCGCAACGGCCCCCGATCCCCGCGCGGCGCTTTTGTCCATGGTGCGGGGCGGCGGAAAGTGCTTTTGTAAACATCATGCAACATGGTTCGCAGGAGTCCCCCATGCGCTCGCTTCTCGCCGCTTCCGCCCTTGCCCTGGGCGTTTCGGTCCCCGGTCTCGCCGCCGCGCAGGACCTGTCGGTTTCCGCCGGCTTCACGCTGACCAGCCGCTATGTCAGCAGCGGCATCGAGCAGACCAAGGGCGCCGCCTTCCAGCCCTGGGTGGAGGCAGAGATCGCCGGCTTCTACTTCGGGGCCTGGGCCTCGAACACCACCAAGTCGGTGATCGGCCATTCGGCCGAGATCGACCTCTATCTGGGCTACCGCAACCAGATCGGCATCTTCGCCTATGACGTGGGCTATGCCCGCTACTTCTACCGCAACCCGTCGTGGGATTGCTGCGGCGAGATCACCTTGGATCTGAGCGTGACCCCGGTGGAACAGTTCACCGTCGGGCTGGACATCGCCCACGACCCGAGCGCGGATGTCACCAACAGCGCCGTCTATGCCAGCTTCGCGCCGATGGACAAGATCACCCTCGACGCCACCTATGGCGAGATCAACAAGGGCGGGCATTCCTACTGGTCGGTGGGCGCGGGCTATGCCGTCACCGATTCGCTCGGCCTGTCGCTGGCCTATCACGACACCGACATCAGCAAGGGCCTCGCGGTCCTGTCGCTCGACTACAGCTTCTCCATCCGCTGAGCCGCAGCGCCTTTCCGCATCCGGGGCCGCGACCGTTGTCGCGGCCCTTTTGCATGGCCGATGTGATCACGCTGTTTTGCGCGTGATCACAAAGCGCGGCTTTTTGTATTGCCCACGCCACATTCCGGCGCTTTTCCCGCGGCTGGCCCGTGACAGCGGCGAAAAAAAGCGTATTCATCACCGCGAAGTCAGCGGGCCGCCCGGATGCGGCCCGCAGCCCGCCAGCCGAAAGGGAATCCCATGGCCGAGCCAAAACGGGTGGAACGCCCCCTGTCCCCATTCATGATCGGGCCCTACTACCGCCCGCAGATGACCTCGATCAGCTCGATCCTGACGCGCATCACCGGCAACGGGCTGATCGTGGCGGCGGTGCTGGCCGTCTGGTGGCTGCTGGCGGCGGCGACGGGGGACGACTATTTCGCCACCGCCGACGCGGTGGTGCGGTCGTGGTTCGGGAAACTGGTGTTCCTTGGGTCCATCTGGGCGATCTGGTACCACTACCTCGCCGGGCTGCGGCACCTTTACTTCGACGCCGGCCACGGGATGGAGATCCGCACCGCGGAAACGCTCGGCTGGGTCTGCGTCATCGGTTCGGTCGTGCTGACCGTCATCACCATCCTGATCCTGTGAGGGCAACATGCGCTATCTGACCGCACGCAAGCGCGCCGAAGGCAAGGGCGCGGCCCATCGGGGGACGGAACACCACTGGTACATGCAGGCGTCGGCCGTGGGGCTGGCCTTCGCGGTGCCGACCTTCCTCTATATCTTCGGCTCTGCCATCGGCGGCACCCGCGAAGAGGTGCTGGCCACCTTCGCGCGCCCCTTCCCGGCGATCCTGACCGCGCTGGTGCTGGTGGTGGGGATGCAGCATTTCCGCAAGGGCGCCATCATGATGATCGAGGATTACTGGCGCGGCAGCCTGCGCAAGACGCTGATCATCGCCGTCACCGCGCTTTCCTACATCATCGTCGCGACCGGGCTTTACGCGCTGGTCAAGATCGCGCTTTGAGGACCTGAGAGACATGGCAGCTTACGCTTACGAGACGCATGAATATGACGTCGTGGTGGTCGGCGCGGGTGGCGCGGGCCTGCGTGCTACCCTCGGGATGGCCGAACAGGGCCTGCGCACGGCCTGCGTGACCAAGGTGTTCCCGACCCGCAGCCACACCGTGGCGGCCCAGGGCGGCATCGCGGCGAGCCTGTCGAACATGGGGCCGGACCACTGGCAATGGCACATGTTCGACACCGTGAAGGGGTCGGACTGGCTTGGCGACACCGACGCGATGGAATACCTCGCGCGCGAGGCGCCCAAGGCGGTGTACGAACTGGAACACTACGGCGTGCCCTTCAGCCGCACCGAGGAAGGCAAGATCTACCAGCGGCCCTTCGGCGGCCATACCACCGAATTCGGCGACGGCCCCCCGGTGCAGCGCACCTGCGCCGCCGCCGACCGCACCGGCCACGCGATCCTGCACACGCTCTATGGCCAGAGCCTCAAGAACAACGCGGAATTCTACGTCGAATATTTCGCCATCGACCTGATCATGTCCGCCGACGGCCGTTGCCAGGGCGTGGTCTGCTGGAAGCTCGACGACGGCACGATGCATGTGTTCAACGCCAAGATGACCGTGCTGGCCACCGGCGGCTATGGCCGGGCCTATTTCAGCGCGACCTCGGCCCATACCTGCACCGGCGACGGCGGCGGCATGGTGGCGCGGGCGGGGCTGGCGTTGCAGGACATGGAATTCGTGCAGTTCCACCCCACGGGCATCTATGGGTCCGGCTGCCTCATCACCGAAGGCGCGCGGGGCGAGGGCGGCTATCTGACCAACGCCAACGGCGAGCGGTTCATGGAACGCTACGCGCCGCAGTACAAGGATCTGGCGCCGCGGGACTATGTGTCGCGGTCCATGACGATGGAGATCCGCGAGGGCCGGGGCGTGGGCGAACACGGCGACCACATCCACCTGAACCTCAGCCACCTGCCGCCCGAGGCGTTGGCCGAACGCCTGCCCGGCATTTCGGAATCCGCCCGGATCTTCGCCGGCGTGGACGTGACCAAGGAACCGATCCCGGTGCTGCCGACCGTGCATTACAACATGGGCGGCATTCCCACGAACTACTGGGGCGAGGTCATCAACCCGACCGCCGCCGACCCGAACGCCATCGTCCCCGGCCTGATGGCGGTGGGCGAGGCGGGCTGTGCCAGCGTACACGGGGCGAACCGGCTCGGCTCGAACTCGCTGATCGACCTCGTGGTCTTCGGGCGCGCCGCGGCGATCCGCGCCGGCAAGGTGGTGGACCGCGACGGGCCGAACCCGGTGCTGAACAAGGCCGGCGTCGATGCCGCCTTCGACCGCTTCGACGGGCTGCGCCACGCCAGCGGCACCATCCCCACCGCCGAACTGCGGCTGGAGATGCAGCGCACCATGCAGGCCGACGCGGCGGTGTTCCGCACCGACAAGACGCTGAAGGAAGGCGTGGAAAAGATGACCGCGATCGCCGCCCGCCTCGGCGACCTGCATGTCACCGACCGCAGCCTGATCTGGAACAGCGACCTGATGGAAACGCTGGAACTGACCAACCTGATGCCCAACGCGCTGGCCACCATCGTCGGCGCCGAGGCGCGCAAGGAAAGCCGCGGCGCGCATGCCTCCGAAGACCACCCCACCCGCGACGACGCCAACTGGCGCGTGCACACCATCGCGCGGGTGGACGGCAACAAGGTCGCGCTCAGCTACCGCGACGTCATCAAGGACCCGCTGACCACCCCCGAACAGGGCGGCATCGACCCGTACAAGATCGCGCCCAAGGCGCGGGTATTCTGAGGAGGCAGCCAGATGGTCCAGTTCACGCTCCCCAAGAACTCCAAGATCCGCACCGGCAAGACCTGGCCGAAGCCCGAGGGCAGGAATGTCCGCAAGTTCCTGATCTACCGCTGGAATCCCGAGGACGGCGAAAACCCCCGGGTGGACACCTATTTCCTCGACATGGACAAGTGCGGCCCGATGATCCTGGACGCGCTGATCAAGATCAAGAACGAGGTCGACCCGACGCTGACCTTCCGGCGGTCCTGCCGCGAGGGGATTTGCGGGTCCTGCGCGATGAACATCGACGGGATCAACACGCTGGCCTGCATCTATGGGCTGGACGAGGTGAAGGGCGACGTGCGCATCTATCCGCTGCCGCACATGCCGGTGGTCAAGGATCTGGTGCCGGACCTGACGCATTTCTATGCGCAGCACGCCAGCATCATGCCTTGGCTGGAAACCAAGACCAACCGCCCCGCCAAGGAATGGCGCCAGTCGATCGAGGATCGCAAGAAGCTCGACGGGCTCTATGAATGCGTGATGTGCGCGTCCTGTTCGACGGCCTGCCCGAGCTACTGGTGGAACTCCGACCGCTATCTCGGCCCGGCGGCCTTGCTGCATGCCTATCGCTGGATCATCGACAGCCGCGACGAGGCGACGGGCGAACGGCTGGACGCGCTGGAGGATCCCTTCAAGCTTTACCGCTGCCACACGATCATGAACTGCACCAAGACCTGCCCCAAGGGGCTGAACCCGGCCAAGGCGATTGCCGAGATCAAGAAGATGATGGTGGAACGGATCGTCTGATCCGGTCCGCCTGCCTGCCCGCCGGTTCGCGGCCCCGGACCTGCGCGGCAGGCCGGGGCCGCCTGCATTCCGGGCCCGGTTCCAGGGGGTCGTGCTGCAATGCAGAATATGCATGCCGCAATTGCGCAATCGGCAGTGGGTTCCGGGGGCGTTCGTGCTTATCTGGATGCGGGAGGACGAACAGGAGACATGCCATGTCGCGCCATCCGAAACCCGACACCTTCCGCCCGGCCCCCGATGCGGCCCTGCGGACCGCCGCGATCGCGGCCGAACTCGAGGTCTATTATCAGCCCGGCCCGGCCCGCGCGGTCGACCTGCGCCAGCTTACGCCGCTGGAACAGATGTACGAATACTACAGCCAGCCCGAAGCCCTGGCCGAAACCCTGGCCGAAGCGGCCTGATCCGCCGCGCGCCGAAACCGGGCAGGGGGCCTGAATGCCGGTCCTGCTGCTGATCCTTGCCATCGGGGTGTTCGTGTGGCTGTGGCTCGCCCGCCGGGGCAGCACGCTGACGCGGCTCTGCCGCTGGCGCGAGGACCGGCGCGTGGGCCCCGGCCATTTCCGCTGCGCCGCCTGCGGGGCGGAATGCATCCTGCCGCCCGGGCAGGTGCCGCGCCACTGCCTGCGCGATGCCGGATGAGGATGCCGGGGCGCCTGCCGTCAGGGATCGGTCAGCAGGAAACTCGACAGGAAATTCGCGAATACCCGCGTCTTGCGCTGCGCGCGGCGGCGGGCGGGGAAGGTGGCATAGGCCTGCAAGGGCGGCACCTCCAGTTCCGGGCAGATGCGGATCAGCCGTTCGGACGCCAGATCGCGCCGGCACATGACATTGGGCAGGATGGCGATGCCCATCCCGGCCAGCACCATCTGCCGCGCCATGGCGATGTTGTTCAAAATCACCTGCGGCTCTATCGAGCGGTCGTCGGCGCCGAGGCCGAGCGCGCGTTGCCACACGCCCTCTTCGGCCTGATGCATGGTGATGATGATCGCATGCGACAGGATTTCCTCGGGCGTGCGGGGCACGGGGCGGCGCGCCAGATAGCCGGGCGCGACATACATCCCGCGCGACAGGGTGGAAAAGGGCCGCGCCGGGCGCTGCGCGTCGCCGGGGGCCGACAGCATGATGGCGATGTCATAGGGTTCCTCGGACAGGTCCACCCGGCGGTTGTTGATGTCCAGCATCAGGCGGATGTCGGGATGTTCGCGGGAAAACTCGGCGACCAGCCGGCTGAGCCATGTGCTGCCGAAATCCACCGGCAGGCTGATCCGCAGAAGGCCGCTGAGCTGCGAATCCTGTTCCGACCGGTGCACGCCCGCGTCTTCCAGTTCCGCCACGATCCGCTGCGTGTGGTCATAGATCCCGCGCCCGAATTCCGTCAGCACCAGCCGCTGGCGGTCGCGCCTCAGCAGTTTGGTGCCCAACTGGTGCTCGAGGACCGACAGCTTGCGGCTGATGGTCGATTTGGGCAGGTTCAGCTTGCCGGCCGCCGCCGAGATCCCGCCAGAGGCGGCGACCTCGTGAAAGATCATCAACGCGTTCAGATCCGTCATGCCGGCCATGGTCCCCTCCGCCGAAAAACCCGCGCTCAGCCCTGCGCCAGAAGTTTGGTGACAAGGTAGGGCTCCATCCCCTCGATGCCGCCCTCGCTGCCGTAACCGCTGTGGCGGACGCCGCCGAAGGGCGCCTCGGGCGTGGAAACCGCGATGGCATTGACGCCGAGCATCCCGGCCTCCACCCCTTCGGCCAGCCGGGCGATGGTGGCGGCAGAGCGCGTGAAGGCATAGGCGGCGAGCCCCAGGGGCAGGCGGTTCGCTCGGTCGATCGCCTCGTCCACGGATGCGATGCGGGCGGTGACGACCACGGGGCCGAAGGGTTCCTCGTTCATGATCCGGGCGGTTTCGGGCACGTCGGCCAGCACCGTGGGGGCGAAGAAATACCCCCGGTTGCCGACCGGCGCGCCGCCCGTGACCAGCCGCGCGCCCTGCGCCACCGCATCCTCCACTAGGTCGCGCACCGCGGCGACGCGGCGGGGGTTGGCAAGCGGTCCCATGCCGGTGCCCGGCGCGGTCCCGGGGCCGAGCGTCAGCCCCTTGGCCATCTGTGCCATGCCGTCGACGAAACGGTCGTGCAGGCTGTCGTGGACGTAAAAGCGCGTCGGCGCGATGCAGACCTGCCCGGCATTGCGGAACTTGAACGGGCCCAGAAGGTCCAGCGCCCGGTCCAGATCGGCGTCCTCCATCACCAGCACCGGCGCATGGCCGCCCAGTTCCATCGTACAGCGTTTGGCCCCGTGGCGCGCGGCCAGCGCCGCCAGATGCTGCCCGACCCCGACAGATCCGGTGAAGGTGATCTTGCGGATCGCGTCATGCGCGATCAACCGTTCCGACACCATCCCCGGTACCCCGAAAACGAGGTTCAGCACGCCATCGGGCAGGCCCGCATCCTGCAACGCGCGGGCGAATTCGACCGCCGCGCCGGGCGTTTCCTCGGATGGTTTCAGCACGATGGTGCAGCCGCTGGCCAGCGCCGATGCCACCTTGCGCGCGGGCATCATCAGGGGAAAGTTCCACGGCGTGAAGGCCGCGACCGGCCCCACGGGCTGTTTCAGCGCGCGGTATTCGACGCCGGGGACGGGGCTCGGGATGATCCGGCCATAGATGCGCCGCCCCTCTTCGGCGCACCAGTCGAGCGTATCGGCGGATACCCCGATCTCGATGCGCGCCTGTGCCAGCGGCTTGCCCTGTTCGGTGGACAGGATCCAGGCGATGCGGTCGGCGCGGTCGCGCAACAGGTCCGCCGCCCGGCGCAGGATGCGCCCGCGGTCCAGCGCGCTGCGCGCCCGCCATGCCGGAAAGGCCCGGGCGGCGGCCGCTGCCGCGCGGTCCAGATCGTCGGGCGCCGCATGCGGCAGATGCGCCAGAACCTCGCCCGTCGCCGGGTCGAACACATCCTCGCCCGCCGCGCCGTCGCCGGTCCATTTGCCGTCGATCAGCATTTCCAGCGGGCCATAGGGGTGGGGGGCGTCAGTCATGCGCGGTCTCCGTCAGGTCGGGGTCGGGGTCGAGGGCGTCCAGCGCCGCGGTCAGGGCCATGGCGCGCTTGAAGAACAGCCCGATGTCGCAGTCGTCGGTAAAGCCGATGCCGCCGTGGAACTGGATCGCCTCGCGCGTGGCCAGCCGGGCGGCGCGGGCGGCGCGGCGGTAGGCGGCGCGCGCCCCCGCATCGCGGGCCCCGCCGTCGAAGGCGCGCACGGCCTCGTAGACCAGCGCCTGCGCCGCCATCGCCTGCACATGCGCATCGGCCAGACGGTGCTGGATCACCTGATGGCTGGACAGCGCCGCCCCGAACTGCCGCCGCGTTTCGACATGATCGACGGTAAGGCGCAGCGCCGCGGCCGACAGCCCCGCAAGCTCCGCCGCCGCCAGCAGCCGCAGGGTGGCGCGGGCGGCATCGGCCAGCGCCAGCGCCTGTGCGCCGGTGGCCAGCACCGTGCCCGCATCGGCGGGAAACCATGCCGTGCCGGAACTGCCGCCGTCCACCGTGGCGAAAGGGTCCACCACCAGCCCGGGCGCATCGCGGGGCAGAAGGCGCAGGGCGGCATCCTGTGCGCAAAAGACCGCCAAGGCCCCGGCCTGCGCCAGCCCCGGCACCGCGCCGGTGCGCCAGCCACCGCCGTCCGGCACCGCGAAGGCGGGCAGGGTGCGGGGTTCCCGGTCGGGCCGGTCCAGCACCTGCGCCGCCACCGCCAGCCCGGCCAGCGGTTCGGGCGCAAGATTGCGGCCCGCGGCCTCCAGCGCCACCACCGCGCCGCGCAGCCCGAAGCCGAGCCCGCCGCGGTCCTCATCCAGCAAAAGCCCGCCCCAGCCTTCGGCCAGCAGGCGGTCCAAGGCGCCGCCGCCGCCGCCCCGCAGCCGCGCCCGCCCGCCGAGGGCGGCGAACAGCGCATCCGCGCTGTCGGCGATCATGCGATCCTCGTCCGACCAGACCGGCATCAGGCGCGCCCCCCGTTCAACCCCATGATCCGCGTCGCGAGGATCGTGCGCTGGATCTCGTTCGCGCCGCCGTAGATCGGCAGCCGCCGGGCCTGCAAGAACATCTCGTTGAGGTCGAGCCGCGCGTCCCCCTGCATCAGCGGCCCCCGCCGCGCGGCCATGCCGCCCGCGGCCTCCTGCACCAGATCGAGGATCTCGTGCACGGCCTCGGTGTTGAGGATCTTGAGCCCGCTCGATTCATTGGGCACCGCCGTTCCGGCCGCGAAGCGTTCGGCGGTGTCGAGATAGGCCGCCGTCACCGTTTCCACCGCGTCGCGCGCCTGGTCGAGCCGCCCGGCCCAGTCCCGCTGCGCGCGGGCGGGCATGCGCGCCACCAGCCGTTCCAGCCGCACCAGCGCGCGGTTGGCCTGCGCCGGGGTGCCCAGATGCATGCGTTCCTCGTCCAGCAGGGCGGTCGCGACCTTCCAGCCCTCGTCCACCGCGCCCACCACATTGGCCAGCGGCACGCGCACCCCGTCGAGGAACACCTCGGCGAATTCCGCATCCCCGGCGATGGTGGTGATGGGGCGGGTGGTGATGCCGGGCGTGTCCATCGGGAACATCACGAAGGTGATCCCCTGCCGCCGCTTGCCGGATGTCCGCACCAGCGCGAACATCCAGTCCGCGTGATGGCCCCAGGTGGTCCAGATCTTGCGCCCGTCGATGACCAGATCGCCGCCGTCGATCCGCGCGCGGGTCTGAAGCCCGGCCAGATCCGACCCGGCCTCGGGTTCCGAATAGCCCTGGCACCAGATCACGTCGCCCGACAGGATCGGCGGCAGGTGGCGGGCGATCTGGTCGGCCGTGCCCGATGCCATCAGCAGCGGCCCGATATGGTTGAGCCCCTGCGAGGGGATGTCGGGCGTGCCGGCGCGGGCGAATTCCTCCCACAGGATGACCTGTTCGACCGGGCTTGCGCCCATGCCGCCGTGCTCTTTCGGCCAATGCGGGGCGATCCAGCCCTTTTCGGCCAGCCGGCGGTGCCATTCCATCGCTTCTGCCGGGGCGGGGCGGAAGGTGGTATGGGCCAGATGCGGCGGCACCGCCGTTTCCAGCCAGGCGCGGACCTCGGCGCGCAAGGCGGCCTCGGCCGGGGTTTCGGGGCGGATCATGGCGCGGGCTCCGTCGTCAGGCCCAGTTCCGCCAGCGCGGCGGGCAGGATTTCGCGTTTGAGCACCTTGCCGGTGGCGTTGCGGGGCAGGCGGTCGCGGTAGAGGACATGTTTGGGCTTCTTGTAGCCGCCGATGCGGCTGCGGCAGTGTTCGATCACCGCCGCGGGGTCGGGGGGCGCGGCGGGGCCGGTTTCGATCACCGCCACCACCGCCTCGCCAAAGACCGGATCGGGCACCCCGATCACCGCCACATCCACCACCCCCGGCAGTTCGCCGATGGTCAGCTCCACCTCCTTGGAATAGATGTTGAACCCGCCGGACACGATCATGTCCTTCTTGCGGTCGACGATATAGAGATAGCCGTCGGCATCCTGCCGGGCCATGTCACCGGTGCGGAACCAGCCGTCGGTAAAGGCGGCGGCGGTTTCCTCGGGGCGGTTGAAATAGCCCTTCATCACCGTGAAGGCCCCCGGCCGGCCCGCGCGCACCAGCAGTTCGCCCGGTTCGCCCGGGGCCACGTCGCGGCCGTCCTCGGCGACGATCCGCACCTCCACCCCCGGCGAGGGGCGGCCGACCGATGCGGCATGCGTGACCTGTTCGCGGTGCATGAGCCCGGTGACGCCGCCCGCCTCTGTCATGCCGAAGAACGACACGATTTCCAGTTGCGGCAACAGCGCCATCAGCCGTTCCTTCAGCGGCACGGGAAACGCCTCGCCGGTGACGGCAAGGCGGCGCAGGCTGGCGGCGCGCTCGGGTGCTGCGTCGAGCGCGGGCATCATCATCCGCACCATCGTGGGCACCAGCCCCATCACCGTCACCCGTTCGCGCGCGATGGCGGCAAGGATGTCGTCGGGGTCGAAACGGGTCATGACGATCAGCGTGCCGCCGAGCAGCATGGCGTTGATCATCCGCCCCATCCCGGCGCGATGCGCCATGGGTGCTGCGACAAGATAGGTGTCATCGCCGCCGATCCCCCAGTCCACCGCGTTCATGTAGCCGTGACAGACGAGGATATTGGCATGGGTCAGCACCACGCCCTTGGGCCGCCCCGTGGTGCCCGAGGTATAAAGGATCGCGGCCTCGTCCCGGTCCACCGCCACCGGGGGCAGGGGCGTGTCGCCGGGCAGGCGCAGCGTGTCGAACCCCGCAAAGCCTTCTGCCTGCCCGCCGGCGGTGATCATCGCCACATCCGGGCCCAGTTCGGCCCGCGCCGCCCCGGCGGCCGCGGCGTCGCAGATCACCAGCCCCGCGCCGCTGTCGGCCCGGAACCACGCCAGTTCGCGCGGGGTCAGCCTTGTGGTGACGGGCACCGCGATGGCCCCCGCCGCCTGGATGGCAAAGAACGCCTCGACGAATTCCGCCCGGTTCGACATGTAGAGAACCACCCGGTCGCCCGGGCCGATGCCGCGCGCCAGAAGCCCCCGCGCCACCGCCCGGACGCGATGGCCCAGATCCGCCCAGGTCAGCCGTTCGTCGCCGCAGACCAGCGCGGTCTTGCCGGGATGGGCGCGGGCATGGGACAGAAGGATCGTTTCAAGACGCACGGCAGCCCCCGTTCAGACCAGCCGGAAGGCGGGATACCAGATGTCGTCCGCCAGCCGTTCCCAGTCGAGGTCCACCCGCGCGCCGATCTGCACCGCGCCCGGCTCGGCGTTGGTGATGTTGCCCAGAAGGCGCGCGCCCTCGTCGAGGTCGATGGTCGCCACGTTCAGCGGCAGACGGCCCTCGGTGCCCGTGCCGGGGATGCGGATCACGGTCGCGGCATAGACCACGCCCTTGCCCGTGACCTGCCGCCATTCGAGGTTGCGCGAGCCGGTATAGATCGACACCGGGCGCGGATAGTGCTGGAAACGCCCCGTGTCGCGGCAATATTGCAGCCACAGCTCCTTGCGCTTCGCCCCTTCCCAGAAGGGGCGGGTATCGACGAAGGTGTTGGGCTTGGGGACCGGGCGGGTTGCAACGGCGTCGGACATGTCAGACCTCCAGGATCATGGCGGCGCTGGTGCCCCAGTTCCGCGCGAATGGAATGACGCCGATCCCCGTGACCAGCGCGTTCTTGGGATTGGCGACCTGCCGCGCCCCGCCCTCGCCCATCAGCTGGCGCACCGCCTCGGCAAGGTTGAGCCCGCCGCTGGCCAGTCCCGGCTGCCCGGCCGAAATCTGTCCGCCCCCGGTGTTGAGCGGCAGATCGCCCTTATGGCTGAGATCGGTCGCCATCACGAAATCGCTGCCCTCGCCCCGGCCGCAAAAGCCGAAATCCTCGAACTTCATCAGCACCGCGATGGTGAAATCGTCATAGGGCTGGAACATCGAGATGTCGGCGGGTTTCAGCCCCGACTGCGCCCAGATCTTGGGCGCGATCCTGGAAAAGCCGGTTTCCGTCACATCGGCCAGCGGGTCGGTGCCGTTCACGTTCGTCAGTTCCGCATAGGCGGTGGGATGGACGTATTTCCTGATGCCGAGCGCATCCGCCTTTTCCCGCGTCATCACGAGAAACGCGTTCGCGCCATCGCAGAACATCACCGAATCGAGCATCCTGAGCGGATCGGCCACCACCCTGGAGGCGAAATAATCTTCCTCCGTCAGCGGTTTGCGGAACTTGTCCAGCGCGTTGTCGTTCAGCAGCGCGTGGTTGCGCTGTGTGATCGCGATCTTGGCCAGCGCCTCGGGGCGCAGCTTGTACTGATGCGCATAGCGGCTCATCAGCAGGCCAAAGACGGCCGGCGGGCCCTGCACGCCCTGGGGATCCTGAAACTCGGTCCGGTAGGCGCCGTAGTTCGCGGCCCACCGGGTCGAGGGCGCGTCGGCCGACATCACCACCGCCACCTCGCAATGGCCGTCGCGGATCGCCGACATGGCGCGCGCCACGCCCCCAGTGGCCGAACAGCCGCCGGTGCCGCCATAGTTCAGCCAGGTGGGCGACAGGCCGAGCGCCTCTGCCATGTAGACGGCGAAGAACGGGTTGGAACATTCGCTCAGCGGCACGGTGACGGCCATGCCGTCGATTTCCGCCTTGTCGATGCCGCTGCGTTCCAGCAATTGCGCCAGCGCCTCGCCGGCGAAGTCATAGGCGCTGCGGCCCGATTTGAAAAGCACCGGGGTTTCCGCATAGGCGGCGATGACGATATCGGATTTCGGCATGCCCTTCATTCTCCCTTGAACTGCGGTTCGCGCTTTTCGCGGAAGGCGCCGAGCCCTTCCTGACGGTCGCGCGTGAAATACAGCATGAACGAGGCGTCGCCCTCGGCGGCGAACCCGTCGGCCAGCGACATGTCGATGCCGCGGTCGATGACGCCCTTGGTCAGCATGACCGACAGCGGCGCGTTGGCCGCGATGGTGCGGGCGATCTCGCGCCCCTTGTCCAGCGCCGCGCCCGCGGGGGTGACGTGGTTGACCAGCCGCATCTGATGCGCCTCGGCGGCGGTGATGCGCCGGCCGGTCCACATCAGTTCCTTCGCCAGCGGCTTGCCGATCAGGCGGGGCAGGGTCTGCGTGCCGCCGCCGCCGGGCATCAGCCCCAGGCGGATTTCCGGCAGGCCGAGCCGCGCCTTTTCGCCCGCCACGATGATGTCGCCCACCAGCGCCAGTTCCAGCCCGCCGCCCAGGGCAAAGCCCTCGACCACGGTGATCACGGGCTTGGTGTAGTCGGGCAGGTCGCGGAACAGGCGGTTCACCTTGCGGCTGCGGCGGCGCAGGCGGTAGAAGTCGAAATATTCGTTGTCGGCGATGGTGAATTCCGAGGTGTCGATTCCGGTGCAGAACGCCTTTTCGCTGCCCTTGAGGATGACGGCGCGGATGGCGCGGTCATGTTCGGCGGCGGCCATCGCGTCGAGGATCTCGGACGCCGTGGTCTCGCGCAGCGAGTTCAGCTTTTCCGGCCGGTCGATCTGGATTTCCAGCCAGCTTTCGACCTGTTCGACAAGAATGTCCTGATAGCTCACAGATTGCTCCTTGGTTGTGCGGGGGCCTTTGGGGGCCGTCATGCGGGATCGCCGTCCATGCAGGCGGCGATGCGGCCGTGCAGGGCCGCGGCCTGCGCGGGGTCGGCACGAAGCGTGTCGTCGATGCTTTCTTCCAGCGCCACGCCCACCTTGGGGCGCAGGACGATCACGCGGTCGGCCATTTCGATGGCGTCGTCGATGCGGTGGGTGACGAAGAGGCAGGTCTTCTTGTATTCGCGCACCACCGCCGCGAAATCCTGCCGCAGCGTGCGCGAGGTCACATGGTCCAGCTGGCTGAAGCTTTCATCCAGCAGCACCAGTTCGGGGTCCACACACAGCGCGCGCGCCAGCGACACCCGTTGCCGCATGCCGCCCGACAGTTCGTGCGGATATTTGTCCGCCGCCCCGTCGAGCTTGACCCGCGACAGCCAGGTCAGCGCACGCTTGCGCGCCTCTGCCGCCGGGATCTTGAGGATCAGCAGGCCAAGCTCGCAGTTTTCCACCGCGGTGCGCCAGGGCAGCAGGCGGTCGGTCTGGAAGCTGACGGCAAGCTTGCCGCGCAGCCGGGCGAATTCGGCATGGGGGTCGTGCCCGGCGACGCGGATCGTGCCCTCGGTCGCCTCCTGCGTGCCCATGATCATGTTCATCACGGTACTTTTGCCGGCGCCGGTCTGGCCCAGAAGGGCGACGATCTCGCCCTTGTGGACCTGCATGTCGATGCCGGACAGCACCCGGAACGATCCATAGGCCTTGCCCACGCCTTCGAGGCGGATCACGGTCTGGTCGGTCATCTGACGGAAGCCTCCGGGCGCCATTTGAGAAGAGCCTTGTCCAGCGCGTTCAGAGCCGCCTGAAGCGCGATGTTCGCCACCACCAGGATCACCGTCCAGCCCATCACCAGGTCGATGCGGAACATCGACTGCGCGAGGCTCATCCGCGATCCGATGCCGATGGCCGAGGCGACGAGTTCGGCAAAGATCGCCATGCGGATCGCATAGCCGATCACCGATTTGGTGGTCGAAAGGATGTAGGGCACGATATGCGGCAGGATCAGATAGCGCAGGACCTGCATCCGGCTTGGCCGGAAGCTTTCGATCATCTCCACATAGTCGCGCGACAGGGCGCGGATGCCGTCGTAGATGCTCAGCGCATAGAACGGCACCAGGATCACCGAGAGGATGAAGAAGATGCGGATTTCCGGCTGCGAGAACCAGAAGATCGCCAGCAGCATCCAGGACAGCGCCGGTATGCCGGTGTCGATGATGATGAGCGAACGCAGATAGGGCCGGATGCCGGGGAAGATCCCCATGATGATGCCCAGGACCACGCCCAGAACCATCGCAAAGGCCAGCGCCACCAGAAGCCGCAGCGCGGTGATGCCCATATGGACGTATTGCGTGCTCAGGATGTCGATCATCGCCCGCACGATGGCGGCGGGCGAGGGCAGCACGAAGGGCGGCACGAACTGGCTGGCGACCTGCACCACCGCCACCAGCGCCGCGACGACGACCAGAACGGGGACGATGCTTTCGCGCCCGCCTTTCGGGGGTTCCACCGGCCTCGCCGTGCCGGTCTGTTCTGCGTTGGTGTCGGACACCGCCTTCTCCCGGGGTTCTGGACCTGCGCGCGCCGGGGGGCGCGCAGGTCGGGTCTGGTGGATCAGAGCTTGATGAAGAAGCTGTCGTCCGGCACCTGCGCCAGCGCGCCGTTGCGCACGCAGAATTCCGCCGCCCCGCGCAGGTTGTCGCGCGCCGCCGGATCGGTCATCGAGGCATAGACGAAATGCAGCCGCCGCGATGCGATCGCCTCGGTCAGCACCTCGGGGCGGAAGCCCGTCGTTTCGCCCACGATGTTCACCGCGGCCTCGACATCGCCGGTGATCCCGTCGATGCAGTCCTTGAACATCGCGTCGATCTTTGCGCCCACCCCGGGATCCCGCGCCAGCAGTTCGTTGCGCACCGCGACGCCGAAATAGGGCAGCACGCCGCCCCCGGTGGCCTTGGTGTAGGTTTCGCCCACGTTGAAGATCGACTGGATCCGGGGATCCTCGGCCATGCCGTTGGACACGTTCGGTTCCCATGTCAGGCCCGCGGCGGCACTGCCCGCCCGCAGCACCGAAACCGAGGCGGCGGGGTTCGTCACGCTCTGGATCGTGGAACTGGCCTCGATGTCGATATTGCTGAATTCCGACAGGACCGCCTTGGCCATCCGGTAGGTGCCGGTGGATTGCGGCGCGGCGATCACCTTGCCGGCCAGATCCTCCACCCTGTCGGCGCCGGTATCGCGCAGCGAGACGAGGTTGATCATGTTCGCGGTGGTGATGTTGCACACATAGGAAAGCGGCACCCCGCCCGCGTGGCGGACGGCGAAAGTGTCCCAGCTGCCGATGCAGACGTCGTAGTTGCCGACGTCGAAATCGCCGTAATAGGTCGGGACAGAGGTGTATTCCGTCGCCGGGCCCAGTTTGAAGCCGTTCTTTTCGTCCAGCTTGTGGTGGCGGATGTAGTGGGTGATCAGCACCGTGAAGCCCGGCGTCAGCCCGGCCCAACGCACCTCTGCCGCCTGCGCCAGCGCCGGACGGGCGAAACCGGACAATGCCCCGGCGGCGGCCAGTCCGCCTGCGCCCCTGAGTATCTGTCGACGTGAAATCCTGTTCATCGGCTCCTCCCCAGCCTTTTCGTGATCTCCCGCCGGTCCGGTTTTTCCGATTCCCCGCGGGCTGTGGGCACTATGGGGTGGCCCGGCCCGTTCAGAAAGACGCTGGATTGCCTCCATCATGTTCCATTGGTGGAACGGTTTTCGATGCAAATGCGGAACATGTTTGCAACCCGGCCGGGCGCTGCGGGCCGGGCCGGGTGGGGTCTGGCAGGCGTCGGGGCGCCGTCAGACGGCCTCTTTCCGCGGTTCCGCGCGCCAGCGGCGCACGGTGCCGAGGTCGATGCCGAACAGGTCCAGCACCCGGCCGAGCGTATGGTCCACCATCGCGTCGAGCGTTTCCGGCCTTGCGTAGAAGGCCGGAACCGGCGGGGCGATGATCGCGCCCATCTCTGCCGCCGCCGCCATGTTGCGCAGATGGCCCAGATGCAGCGGCGTCTCGCGCACCATCAGCACCAGCGGCCGGCGTTCCTTCAGCACCACATCGGCGGCGCGGGTCAGCAGCGAGGTCGTTGTTCCATTTGCGATTTCCGCCAGACTGCGGACGGAACAGGGCGCAACGACCATGCCCATCGTGCGGAACGACCCCGAGGATACCGCCGCAGCCATGTCATCGGCCCCGTGACAGCGGTCGGCGAGCGCCCGCACCGCGGCGATCTTGCGCCCGGTTTCCAGCGCGATGGTGACTTCGGCGGCCTTGGACAGCACCAGATGCGTCTCTATGCCCGTGCCGCGCAGCAGTTCCAGCAGGCGGATGCCATAGATCGCCCCGGACGCGCCCGAAATGCCGATCACCAGCCTGTTTTCGCCCGCCTGTGCCATCCGCCCCGTTCCCTGTTGCGGAACGAATGGATCACAGCCGTGTATCACAATCCACTAGGGAATGATGATGTTTGTCATCACGATTCGCTATGACGACAGAGTGATGAGGTCGCGCGGCACCCGGCGAAGGCGGTCGCGCAGGCCCGACAGGAACACCTGTGCCGCCCGGCTCATCGGGCGGGTGGCGCTGTGGGCAAAGACCACCCGGCGGCGCGTGTTCGGGGCCAGCGGCAGGATCGCCAGCCGCCCCGCCGACAGGCCGCGCAACACCGCCACCGCCGGCAGGATCGTCACATGGCCGCCCCGGGTGACGAACTGTTCCAGCATCGCGATCTCGTCGCATTCCAGCTTGGGGTCGAGCCGCAGCCCCGCCTCGCGCGCGGCAAGGTCGATCACGTCGCGCAGCCCGTGGCGGAAGGTGGGCAGGGCCAGCTGGTCCAGATCCGCCTGCACCACCGGCCCGCCCCGCCGGACCGCCGGGTGATCGGGCGCGCAGACCAGCGCCAGCCCCTCGTGGAACAGTTCCTCCTCGATCAGGTCGGGGCGGGGGCGCGGGCCCTGGTTGATGATCGCCACGTCGATCCGGCCCACGCGCAGCAGTTCCAGCATTTCCGCCGAATAGCCGCCCGTCACGCGAAAGGTCACGTCGGGATGGCGCGCGCCCATGGCGATCAGCGTGTCGGGCAGGATGTCATGCGCGATCGAGGCGATGGCCCCGATCGACAGCATGCCGCCCACATGATGGCGGTCCGACGACAGGTCGTGGCGCGCGGCCTCCAGCCCCTGCACCAGCGGGCGGAACAGCCGATAGGCGTTTTCGCCCAGATAGGTGGGTTTGAGCCCCTTCGAGGTGCGCTGGAACAGCGTGCCGCCCAGTTCGCCTTCCAGCTTGGCCAGTTGCTGGCTGACCGCCGGCTGCACGATGTTCAGCCGATGCGCGGCCTGGGTGATGGAGCCCTCTTCGTAGACGGCGACGAAATAGTGCAGCTGGCGCAGTTCCATGGTCTGTCCATAGCGAATCGTGATGGTGGATATTACCCGAAATTACTGGTGATTATAGGTATGGTCCTCCACCCTGCCGCGACCATGGAACGAGAGGCAGGACATGAACGCGCCGACATCCCTTTGCCGCGCCCCGGAATTGCGCGACTGGCTGGCCCATCTGCACCGGACGGGGCGGCTGGCCATCGCCCGGCCGGGGGCGGGGCTGATGCATGAAATCGCGGGCATCGCCAACCGGCTGGACGGCACCGCCGCCACCGCCTTTCCCGATGCGGGCGGGGGCGGGATGACGGTGGTGTCGGGCCTTCTGTCCGACCGCGACTGGATGGCAGAGGCGCTTGGCGTGGATCGCGCCGGGCTGGTCGCGGCATTCCAGCATGCGGCGGCCCATCCGCTGCCCTGGCGCGAGGTGACGGAGGCGCCCTGCCAGCAGGTGGTGGTCGAAGAGGGCGATCTGTTGGGCCGCCTGCCGATCCCGACCCACAACGAACATGACAGCGGCGCCTATATCACCGCCGGCCTGCTGATCGCGCGCAACCCCCGCACCGGGGTGCAGAACGTGGCGATCCACCGGCTTCAGGTCTCCGGCCCGCGCGAACTGGGCGTGCTGCTGTTGCCGCGGCACACGCTGGCCTTCTTTGCCGCGGCCGAGGCGGAGGGGCACGACCTCGACGTCGCCATCGTGGTGGGGTGCAGCCCCGCCTGTCTGATGGCCTCGCAGGCGATCCTGCCCATCGACCGGGACGAGCTGGAGGTGGCGGGGGCGCTTTACGGTGCGCCGCTGGCGGTCGCGCGCTGCATCGGGTCCGAAATCCGGGTGCCGGCGGAGGCGGAAATCGTCATCGAGGGGCGGCTTCTGGCCCGCAGGCGCGCGCCCGAGGGGCCGTTCGGCGAGTTTCCGCAGTATTACGGCGAACGGGCCGAACGCCATGTCATCGCCGTGGACCGCCTGACCCACCGCGAGGCGCCGCTGTTCCACACCATCGTCGGCGGCGGGCTGGAACATCTGCTGCTCGGCGCGCTGCCGCGCGAGGCGACGATCCTGAACACGTTGCAGTCCAGTTTTCCCGGGGTGCGCGCGGTGCATCTGACGCTCGGCGGGGTGGGGCGCTATCATCTGGTGGTGCAACTGCACCAGACCAGCCGGGGCGAGGCCAAGAACGTCATCCTCGGCGCCTTTGCGGCGCATTACGACATCAAGCATGTCGTGGTGGTGGACGGGGATGTGGACATCCACGATGCCCGCAGCGTGGCCTGGGCGGTGGCGACGCGGTTCCAGGCCGACCGCGACCTTGTGGTGGTGGGGGGCGCGCAGGGGTCGAAGCTCGACCCTTCGACCGAGGACGGTTTCGGCGCGAAGATGGGGCTGGACGCCACGGTGCCGCCCGGCGCGCCCGAGTTCCGCTTCACCCGCATCCGCGTGCCGGGGCAGGAGGCCATCGACCTCGGCGCCGTGATCGACGCGGGCGCGGGGCTGGAGGGTATTCTGTAGCGTAGCCCTTTCGCGCTGTCTGGCGAAGGCCCGTGCCTTCGCCACATCCGGCGCGTGGAGTTGCCCCGACCGGGGGGCCCAAGCGCCCGGCCAGCGCCTGCCCGGCGTTCCAGGCATCATCGCCCCTGATGGCACCGCCACGCGAACGGGCGGGGGAAACGCGGTGCGTTTCCTGATCCCGCCCGGCCAGATCGCCGTGTGCCAGATCGCCCAATGAATACCGATCCGCCCCGGGGCGCGCGCCCCGCGACGCAAGGGCCCCCGCAGCCCTTTGTCGCACTGCGGCGGATTGCCCTGCTTGCCAGCCCGGCCCCGCGTCCGTAAACGGGCCCGAGGCATGAAGGGAAACGGCATGAACGCGACCGCAAATGGCCCCTCCGCGGCAGAGGACCGCGCCACCAAGGCCCGTGTCGGGGCGCTCCGGGGGCTGATGCCCTTCCTGCGGCCCTATCGCGGGATGATCACGGGGGCGGGGCTGGCGCTGGTGGCCACCGCGGTGCTGTCGCTTTTGCTGCCGCTGGCGGTGCGCCGGGTGGTCGACGGCTTCGGCGCGGGCGAGGAACTGCTCGACCTCTATTTCGGCGCGGCGCTGCTGATCGCGGCGCTGCTGGCGCTTGGCACCGGGGCGCGGTTCTATCTGGTGACGCGCCTGGGCGAGCGGGTGGTGGCCGACATCCGCCGCGCGCTGTTCGAGCGGGTCCTGTCGCTTTCGCCCGCCTTTTACGAACGGATGATGACGGGCGAGGTTCTCAGCCGCCTGACCACCGACACCACGCTGATCCAGTCGGTCATCGGTTCGTCCGTCTCGGTCGCGCTGCGCAACATCCTGATGATGATCGGCGGGCTGGCGATGCTGGCGCTGACCTCGGCCAAGCTGACGGGGCTGGTGCTGCTGATCGTGCCGGCGATCGTGGTGCCGATCGTGCTTCTGGGCCGCCGCCTGCGCCGGCTGAGCCGCGAGACGCAGGACTGGATCGCGGCCTCTTCGGGCTATGCGTCGGAATCGCTTCTGTCGGTGCAGACGGTGCAGGCCTACAGCCGCGAACGCGAGACCGGCCATGGTTTCGCGCTGATCACGGAAAATTCCTTCGTCGCCGCCTGCCGGCGCACCGCGACGCGGGCGCAACTGACGGTGATCGTGATCTTTCTGGTCTTTGCGGGCGTGGTCGGCGTGCTGTGGATCGGCGCGCATGACGTGCGCGCGGGTACCATGTCGGCGGGCGAACTGGTGCAGTTCGTCATCTATGCGGTGATGCTGGCGGGCGCCGTGGGCGCGCTGTCGGAAATCTGGGGCGAGTTGCAGCGCGCGGCGGGCGCGACGGAACGGCTGGCCGAACTGCTGCACACCGACGATACCGTGGCCGACCCGGCGGCGCCCGTCGCGCTGCCGCTGCCCGTCCATGGCGAGATCGCGTTCGAGGGCGTGCGCTTCACCTATCCCACGCGCCCCGGCCACCCGGCGCTGGATGGCGTCAGCCTGACGGTGCGCCCCGGCGAAACCGTGGCGCTGGTCGGGCCTTCGGGGGCGGGCAAGTCCACCATCCTGCAACTGCTGCTGCGGTTCTACGACCCGCAGGCGGGGGCGGTCCGGCTGGACGGGATCGACCTGCGCGACATGGCGCGCGCCGATTTCCGCGCCGCGATGGCGCTGGTGCCGCAGGATCCGGTGATCTTCGCCACCACCGCGCGCGACAACATCCGCTTCGGCCGCCCCGAGGCGACGGATGCAGAGGTCGAGGCCGCCGCCCGCGCCGCCGCCGCGCATGATTTCATCATGGCGCTGCCGCAGGGTTACGACACGCAGGTGGGCGAACGCGGGCTGATGCTGTCGGGCGGGCAGAAACAGCGCATCGCCATCGCCCGCGCCATCCTGCGCGACGCGCCCGTGCTGCTGCTGGACGAGGCGACGAGCGCGCTCGACGCCGAATCCGAACGCGCGGTGCAGGAGGCGTTCGCGCGCCTCGCGCAAGGGCGCACCACGCTGGTCGTGGCGCACCGGCTGGCCACCGTCAAGCAGGCCGACCGCATCGTGGTGTTCGAGGGCGGCCGCATCGTCGCCACCGGCACCCATGACGAACTGGTGGCCGAAGGGGGCCTTTACGCGCGCCTCGCCCGGTTGCAGTTCGCGGCCGAAGCCGCCTGAGCGGTTGATTTTCCCGCCCCGCGCGGCGACAACCGGCAGGGGCCGGACGTTCCGGCCGCGATGCAGGAGAGTGACATGGGTCTTTGGTCCTTCGTGAAGGATGCGGGCAAATCGCTGTTGGGGTCCAAGGCGGAGGCCGCGACGCTGCCCGACGAACAGGCGCTGAAGCAGGAGGTCGCGGGTCTCGGACTCGACACCACCGGGGTGGACATCAAGGTCGAGGGCGACAAGGTGGTGGTCAAGGGCGCCGCGGTGTCGCCCGAGGTGAAGGAAAAGATCATCCTCGCCGTCGGCAACGTCGAGGGCGTGGCAGCGGTCGAGGCGGATGCGGACGGCGACGAGCCCGTGTTCCACACCGTGGTCAAGGGCGACACGCTGTCGGCGATCGCGAAAAAGACGCTCGGCAACGCCAACCGCTATCCCGAGATCTTCGAGGCCAACAAACCCATGCTGACCCATCCCGACAAGATCTACCCGGGCCAGGTGCTGCGCATCCCGCAGAAATGACCCCCCACGGGGCCGCGCGCCATGCGCCGCGGCCCCTCGCGCAGCGTCAGGCTTGCCAGACCCGCGAAAAGCCACCATTTTCCCCTTGAGGAGACCGTTCAGGGGGGGAGAGTTGCGATGGCCCGTTTCGCCACGATGGAGGACCGCAACGCGGTCGAGGCCGAAAGCCCCTGGGCGGACCGGCAGGTTCCGGGGACGATGTACGGCTTTCTGGCCGATGTGGCGCGCCGCCACGGCAGCCGGCCGGCGGTCACGTTCCAGCTCATGTCGGGGCCGAAGGACCCGGCGCAGACCCTGACCTGGGCGCAATTGCTGGCGCGCTCGACCCAGGCCGCGAACCTGTTCCGCAGTCTCGGCGTGGGCGAGGGCGATGTGATCGCCTATGTGATGCCCAATGCGCTGGAAACCGCGGTGGCACTGCTGGGGGGCTCCATCGCCGGGGTGGTGAACCCGATCAACCCGCTTCTGGAACCCGAACAGATCAGCGCCATCCTGCGCGAGACCAGGGCCAAGGTCGTCGTCACCCTGCGCGCCTTTCCCAAGACGGATGTGGCCCAGAAAGTGGCAGAGGCCGTGCGCCACGCCCCCGAGGTGCGCCATGTGCTGGAGGTCGACCTCAACCGCTACCTGACCCCGCCCAAAAGCTGGATCGTGCCGCTGGTGCGGCCCAAGAACCCGGTGGAACATGTCGCGGATGTGCAGGATTTCAACGCCGCCTGCGCCCGCCACCCTGCCGACCGGCTGACCTTCGCGGATGCGACCGCCGACCGGGTGGCGGCGATGTTCCATACCGGGGGCACCACCGGCATGCCCAAGGTGGCACAGCATAAATACAGCGGCATGATCTACAACGGCTGGCTCGGCGCGACATTGCTGTTCACGCATGAGGACGTGCTGATGTGCCCGCTGCCGCTGTTCCACGTCTTTGCGGCCTATCCGATCCTGATGTCGGCCATCGCCTCGGGCGCGCATGTGGTGTTCCCGACGCCCGCGGGCTATCGCGGGGACGGGGTGTTCGACAATTTCTGGAAGCTGATCGAACGCTGGAAGGTGACGTTCATGATCACCGTCCCCACCGCCATTGCGGCGCTGATGCAGCGCCCGGTGAATGCCGATGTCTCGACCCTGCGCAGCGCCATTTCGGGATCCGCCCCCCTGCCGATAGAGCTTTACAACCGCTTCAAGCAGGCCACCGGGGTGGAGATCGCCGAGGGCTACGGGCTGACCGAGGCGACCTGCCTCGTTTCCTGCAACCCGATCGACGGGGTGAAGAAGATCGGTTCCGTCGGGATTCCGTTCCCCTATACCCAGGTGCGGATCCTGACCCGCAAGAACGGCGATTTCCATGAATGCGCGGTGGACGAGGTGGGCGAGATCTGCGTCGCCAACCCCGGCGTGTTCGAGGGCTCGACCTATACAGAGGTGGACAAGAACCGCGATCTTTTTGCCGATGGCCGCTATCTGCGCACGGGCGATCTGGGGCGGCTGGATGCCGACGGCTATCTGTGGATCACCGGCCGGGCGAAGGACCTGATCATCCGCGGCGGGCACAACATCGACCCCGCGGTGATCGAGGATGCGCTGCTGCGCCACCCCGCGGTCGCCTTCGCCGGGGCCATCGGCCAGCCGGATTCCTTCGCGGGCGAACTGCCCTGCGCCTATGTCGAACTGGTGGCGGGCAGTGCGGTGACGGTGGACGAACTCATGGCGCATGCCCGCGACCATATCGCCGAACGCGCCGCGGTGCCGAAACATGTCGAGATCCTGCCCGAACTGCCCAAGACGGCGGTGGGCAAGATCTTCAAGCCCGACCTGCGCAAGCGCGCCATCGCCCGCGTCTATGACGCGGCGCTGGCCGAGGGCGGCGTGGCCGCGCAGGTGGCCGAGGTGTTCGAGGACAAGAAACGCGGCCTCGTCGCCCGCCTCGCCCGCACCGGCACGGTGGACGAGGCGAAGGCGCAGGAGGTCCTGGGCAATTTCACCGTGCCCTGGGAATGGGGCTGAGCCCCGGCGGCCGGTCCCGGACCGCCGCCTCGGGGGGCATCGAGCCCCCCTCGCCGGCGCTGCCGCGGCCCTTTGCCCGGCGGTGGTGCGGGGGATGGGGGCGGGAGCCTCCGGCGGGGATATTTGGGGACAGAAAGTGAGGCGCGGCGCGCGCTGGCCCGGCGAAGGTGCGGGTGGCGAAGTCGGTGGCGCCCCGCGCGGGGATATTTGGGTCCAGCCTGAAGATACGGGGCCTGAAGATACGGGGGCCTGAAGATACGGGGGTCGGTCTTTCGCTGCCCCTGCTCACTTTCCGTCCCTAAATATCCTGCGGGGCGCCGGGTGGTTCGCCACCGGTTCGAGAACCGGCCGGCGCCGGGGGTGCAAAACCCCCGCCGCTGCGCCATCCCCCGCAGGGCGGCCGGGTTCAGCCCTCCATCGCCTCCAGTTCGTCGATGAAGCCCGCGATCATGTTCAGCCCCTTGTCCCAGAACGCGGGGTCCGTCAGATCGAGGCCGAAGGGGGCCAGCAGGTCCTTGTGGTGTTTCGAGCCGCCCGCCTTCAGCATGTCGAAATACTTGTCCTCGAACCCTTCCAGCCCCTCGGCATAGGCTGCGTAGAGCGCGTTCACCAGCCCGTCGCCGAAGGCATAGGCATAGACGTAGAAGGGCGAGTGGACGAAATGCGGGATATAGGCCCAGAAGGTTTCATACCCGTCCATGAACTCGAACGCATCGCCGAGCGACTGCGCCTGCACCGACATCCAGAGCGCGTTGATGTCGTCGGGCGTCAGTTCCCCTTCGCGCCGGGCGGCATGCAGCTTGCATTCGAAATCGTAGAAGGCGATCTGGCGCACGACGGTGTTGATCATGTCCTCGACCTTGCCGGCCAGCAGGGTCTTGCGTTCGGCGGGCGTCGCCGCCGCATCCAGCAGTTTGCGGAAGGTCAGCATCTCGCCGAAGACGCTGGCGGTTTCGGCCAGCGTCAGGGGGGTGGAGGACAGCAGTTCCCCCTGACCCGCCGCCAGCCGCTGGTGCACGCCATGCCCCAGTTCATGCGCCAGCGTCATCACGTCGCGCGGCTTGCCGAGGTAGTTGAGCATCACATAGGGGTGCACCGTGGTGACGGTGGGATGGGCGAAGGCGCCCGGGGCCTTGCCGGGTTTGACGCCCGCGTCGATCCAGCCCCTGGTGAAGAAGGGATCGGCCAGTTCCGCCATGCGGGGGTCGAAGGCGGCATAGGCGGTGCTGACGGTTTCGCGCGCCTCGTCCCAGCCGATGGTGCGCGGGGTTTCGATCGGCAGCGGCGCGTTGCGGTCCCAGACCTGGAGCCGGTCGAGCCCCATCCATTTCGCCTTCAGCCGGTAATAGCGGTGCGAGAGCCGCGGATAGGCGGCGACCACGGCGTTGCGCAGCGCCTCGACCACCTCGGGTTCGACATGGTTCGACAGATGCCTTCCGTGCTGCGGCGTCGGCATCTTGCGCCAGCGGTCCTCGATTTCCTTTTCCTTGGCCAGCGTGTTGTGGACGCGGGCGAAAAGCTTGATGTGGCGGTCGAAGACGCCGGCCAGCGCGCGCGCCGCGGCCTCGCGTTTGGTGCGGTCGGGGTCGGTCAGCAGGTTGAGGGTGGATTCGAGGTTCAGATCCTCTTCCTCGCCCGCGACGGTGAAGGTGAGGCCCGCCATCGTCTCGTCGAACAGCCGGTTCCAGGCGGCGGCGCCCACGGTGGACTGGTCGTGCAGGAAGCGTTCCAGTTCGTCCGACAGCTGGTGCGGGCGCATCGCGCGCATGCGGTCGAACACGGGCCGGTAGCGGGCGAGATCGGCGTTCGCGGCCAGCAGGGCGGCCAGATGGTCCTCCTCCAGCCGGTTGAATTCGAGGCTGAAGAACACCAGCGGCGTGGTGTGGTCCGTCACCTGGTCCTGGCAATCGGCCAGAAACTTGGCGCGCGTGCTGTCCATCGTGTTCTGGTAATAGCGCAGCCCGGCGAAGGACATGATCCGCCCGGCCACCACGTCGATCTCTTCGTAGCGGCGCACGCAGGCGAGCATCGCGGCGGCGTCGAGCGTGGCGAGTTTGCCTTCGTAATCCGCCGCGAACCCGGCGCAGGCGTCGCGCAGCCAGTCGAGGTCGCGCGCGACCTCGGGGGCGTCGGGGGCGGGGTAGAGGTCGGACAGGTCCCATTCGGGCAGCGGCCCGAGCCCGCCTGCGGCGGCGTTGGCGTCGAAAACGGGGCGGGGCAGGGGCAGCGTCATGGGAACCTCTCGGATGGTACTGCCTCCATCTAGGGGTTCCGCCCCCCCGGGTGCAACCCGAGAGGCGGCGGGGCGGCGAGGGCAGGGCCGGGGGCCAGCCCCCGGACCCCCGGGATATTTGGATCACGGTGAAAGACGGCTCGGCGTCCTTCGAAAGAAGCGGCGCGGCTTCATCTTGCCGGAAATACTCCGGGGGTCCGGGGGCTGGCCCCCGGCGCGGCGCCTTCCGCACAACCGGGCGGCGGGATTTCGTGCCCGGGGCCCTTTCCCTCGCCCGCCGGATGCGCAAAGCTGTGCGCGCCGGGCCGGATGGCGCCCTTCCGGGGGTGCGTCCCGGCCCCCGAGGAGGAGCCGACATGATGCCACAGACCACCGCCGCCGCCTTGCCCTTCCCCGAGCCGCCCCCGCCCGGTGCGGCCATCGAGGTTGCGCCCGGGGTGCTGTGGATGCGCTTTCCGCTGCCCTTCGCGCTCGATCACGTCAATATCTACGCCATCGACGACGGCGACGGCTGGGCCATCGTGGATGCGGGTTTTGCCGACGACACCACCCGCGCGCTGTGGGACCACATGCTGGCCGGCCCCCTGCGCGGCCGGCCGATCACCCGGCTGATCGTCACCCACCACCACCCCGACCACATGGGGCTGGCGGGCTGGCTCTGCGCCCGTTTCGGCCTGCCGCTGTGGATGACCGAGATGGAATACCTCTACGGCCGGTATTTCCTGTCGGGGACCGAGGCCGTGCATGGCCAGTTCTACGAACGTTTCTACGCCCGCCACGGCCTGCCGGCGGAATATGCCGATGCGGTGGTCGAACGCGGCCACTGGTACATGGAACAGATCACGCCCCTGCCGAACGACTTCCACGTGCTGGAGGCGGAGACGCCGCTTTCCCTCGGCGGGCGCAGTTTCCGTGTGCTGAAGGGCGCCGGGCATTCGCCCGATCAGGCGATGCTGCATTGCCCGGCCGAGGGTCTGTTGCTGGCCGCCGACCAGGTGATGGAACGGATCACGCCCAATATCTCGGTCCATGCGATGCAGCCCGAGGCCGATCCGCTCGGCCGGTATCTCGACTCGCTCGCCATGCTCAAGGCGGTGGTGCCCGAGGGCACGCTGACGCTGGCGGGCCACCACCGGCCGATGCGGGCGCTGCATGCGCGCATCGACGAACTGGCGGCCCATCACGCCGACCGTTGCGCGATCATCGCGGCGGCCTGTGCCGATGCCCCGCGCAGCACGGCGGAGATGCTGCCGCTGCTGTTCCACCGCAAGCTCGACCTGCACCAGACCTCGTTCGCCTTTGCCGAGGCGCTGGCGCATGTGAACCACATGATCCGGCAGGGTGACCTGGAATGGGTGAGCCGGGGAGAACACTGGCGCATGCGCACCCTGCGCGGGGCGGGGGGGCGGTAGGGGGGCGACCTTCCGCGGCACGCGTGTTTCGCCCGCTTGCATCCGGCGCGGGCGCGTGTATAAGGCCCCATCCTTCCGCGCCCATATGTCAACCGGCGCATCCCCTCGTGGACGGGGCGGAAGGCGTGGCCCGTCCTATGAAATGCGCCCCTGAGATCGGAGACCGCATGCCGCTTTACGAGCATGTCCTCATCGCACGCCAGGACCTGTCCTCGGCGCAGGCCGAAGGCCTCGTCGAACATTTCTCGACCGTCCTTTCGGACAACGGCGGCAAGATCGTCGCGTCCGAATACTGGGGCGTCAAGACGATGGCCTACAAGATCAACAAGAACCGCAAGGGCCACTATGCCTATCTGCGGTCCGACGCGCCCTCGGCCGCCGTGCTGGAGATGGAGCGTCTGGCGCGCCTGCACGACGACGTGATGCGCGTGCTGACCGTGAAGGTCGACAAGCACGAGGACGGTCCCTCGGTGCAGATGCAGAAGCGCGACGACCGCGAGCGCGGCGACCGGGGTGAGCGGGGCGATCGCGGTGGTGATCGTGGCGACCGCGGTGATCGTGGTGGCGACCGCGGCGGCTTCCGCGGCGACCGGCGCTGATCTGGGGAGAGGAACAGAAAATGGCAACCAAACCGTTTTTCCGCCGCCGCAAGGTCTGCCCCTTCTCGGGCGAGAACGCACCCGCGATCGACTACAAGGACGTGCGCCTGCTGCAACGCTACATCTCCGAGCGCGGCAAGATCGTCCCCGCCCGCATCACCGCCGTTTCGGCGAAAAAGCAGCGTGAACTGGCCCGTGCGATCAAGCGCGCGCGGTTCCTCGCGCTGCTGCCCTATGCCGTGAAGTAAGGAGAACGAAGATGCAAGTCATCCTGCTTCAGCGCGTGGCCAAGCTTGGCCAGATGGGCGATGTCGTCAAGGTCAAGGACGGCTACGCGCGCAACTTCCTGCTGCCGCAGGGCAAGGCGCTGCGGGCTTCCGACGCCAATATCCAGGGCTTCGAGGTCCGCAAGGCGCAGCTCGAGGCGCAGAACCTGGAAACCCGGAAAGAGGCCCAGGCCGTTGCCGAGAAACTCGACGGCCAGTCCTTCGTGGTGATCCGGTCGGCGTCCGACGCCGGCGCGCTCTACGGGTCGGTGACGACGCGCGATGCGGCTGATGCCGCGACCGCGGCGGGCTTCACCGTCAACCGCGCGCAGGTCGTGCTGGAACGCCCGATCAAGGAACTGGGCCTGCACCGGGTTTCCGTCGTGCTGCACCCCGAAGTGACCGCTTATGTGACGCTGAACGTCGCGCGGTCGGTCGAAGAGGCGGAACTGCAAGCCTCGGGCAAGTCGATCCAGGAACTGGCGGCGGAGGCCGAGGCCGCGGCGGAGTTCGAGATCGCGGAGCTTTTCGACGATATCGGCGGCGCCGCGTCGGAAGACGAGTGAGCCTTTGCCCCAAGGGGCCGGAATGCGGGAAGGCGGGTCGGCAACGACCCGCCTTCCTGCGTTTTCCGCGATTGAGTCGCGCCCCCCGCCGGGATAAGAGGCGCGCAACGGGGTAAGGAGGTAACATGTTTGACCTTACGGGCAAATCCGCGCTGGTGACGGGCGCATCGGGCGGCATCGGCGCGGCCGTCGCCCGGCGGCTGCACGGCGCGGGCGCGGTGGTGGCGCTGTCGGGCACGCGGCTGGCGCCGCTGGAATCGCTGGCCGCCGAACTGGGGTCGCGGGCACATGTGCTGCCCGCCGATCTGGGCAGCGTCGAGGCGGTCGAGGCGCTGCCGAAGCAGGCCGCCGAGGCGATGGGCGGGCTCGACATCCTCGTCAACAATGCGGGCATCACCCGTGACGGGCTGATGATGCGCATGTCGGACGAAGACTGGGCGCAGGTGCTCGAGGTCAACCTGACGGCGACCTTCCGGCTGTGCCGCGCGGCGATCCGCCCGATGATGAAGGCCCGCTGGGGCCGGATCGTCAATATCGGTTCCGTCGTGGGCACCATCGGCAATCCGGGGCAGGCGAACTATGCCGCCGCCAAGGCGGGCGTGCTGGGCCTGTCGAAATCGCTGGCCGCCGAGGTGGCGACGCGCGGGATCACCGTGAACGTGGTATCCCCCGGCTTCATCACCACGGCGATGACCGACAAGCTGAACGACGACCAGAAGGCGCGGCTCCTGGCGATCGTGCCGCAGGGCCGCATGGGCAGCGCCGAGGAAGTGGCCGGGGCGGTGCATTATCTGGCCAGCCCCGAGGCGGCCTATGTGACCGGCGCGACGCTGCATGTGAACGGCGGCATGGCGATGATCTGAGCCCCCCGGGGGCCCATGGGAAAGCGTTTGCCTGTGCGCGCGACTGTGCTATAGGCGGCGCTAGCCGATCCGGCCGCAGCCCGGCGCGTGGCCGGGGTAAACCGCTCGGACGAGCAAGGGACAAGCCCGGGTGCGCCCCGGCAGCAAGAGGAAAGACCATGAGCGACATCGCGGAACGCGTGAAAAAGATCGTCGTCGAACATCTCGGCGTGGAAGAGGACAAGGTGACCGAGAACGCCTCGTTCATCGACGATCTGGGCGCGGACAGCCTCGACACGGTCGAGCTGGTGATGGCCTTCGAGGAAGAATTCGGCATCGAGATCCCCGACGACGCGGCCGAGACGATCCAGACCTTCGGCGATGCGGTGAAGTTCATCACCGAAGCCAACGCCTGACCGTCCGGCCCCCGGGCCCGATGCGGGGCGCCCCTCGGGGCGCCCTTTTTGTTTTGACCGGGACCGTCGTGCAGGTGGATGGGACAGGGCCGGGGGCCAGCCCCCGGACCCCCGGGATATTTATGGACAGAAAGTGAAAGGGGGCGGCTTTCTCTTCCAGGGAAGGTGCCCGCGGCTTCATCTTTTCCCAAATACTCCGGGGGTCCGGGGGCTGGCCCCCGGCCCTGACCCGTCCACCCGCGCAAGGCCGGGCAGGGCGGCCTGCCGCCGCCGCAGCGCGGCCCATGTTGCGCGGCTGTCGCGGGGCGTGTATCACCGCGGCGGTATGCACCGGCTGAGAGGTTCCATATGCGTCGCGTTGTGATCACGGGTCTGGGAATGGTGACGCCGCTCGCCTGCGGGGTGGAAGAGACCTGGCGGAGGCTTCTGGCCGGGCAATCCGGGGCGGGGCCGATCACTCGGTTCGACACGTCGAACGTGGTCACGACCTATGCCTGCGAGATCCCGTTCGGCGACGGCAGCGACGGGACCTTCAACCCCGACGACTGGATGGAGGCCAAGGACCGCCGCAAGGTGGACGACTTCATCCTTTACGGTATGGCCGCCGCCGTGCAGGCGGTGCGGGATTCGGGGTGGGAGCCCGCGTCCGAGGAGGACCGCGAGCGCACTGGGGTGATGATCGGATCCGGCATCGGCGGGCTGACCTCGATCGCCGAGACGGCGGTGCTGATCAAGGAGCGGGGGCCCAAGCGCGTGTCGCCCTTCTTCATCCCCGGCGCGCTGATCAACCTGATTTCGGGGCAGGTCAGCATCCGTTTCGGCTTCAAGGGCCCGAACCATGCCGTCGTCACCGCCTGTTCCACCGGCGCGCATGCCATCGGCGATGCGGCGCGGCTGATCCAGTGGGGGGATGCGGATGTGATGGTCGCGGGCGGGGCGGAAAGCCCGATCAGCGAGATCGGCATCGCCGGGTTCAACGCCTGCAAGGCGCTGTCGACCAAGCGCGCGGACGATCCGGCCAAGGCCAGCCGCCCCTATGACGCCGACCGCGACGGGTTCGTGATGGGCGAGGGCGCGGGCGTCGTGGTGCTGGAGGAATACGAACACGCCAAGGCCCGCGGGGCGAAGATCTATGCCGAGGTTCTGGGCTATGGCCTGTCGGGCGACGCCTATCACATCACCGCGCCGTCCGAGGATGGCGAGGGCGGATACCGCAGCATGCAGGCGGCGCTGAAGCGCGCCGGCATCACGCCCGATCAGGTGGACTACATCAACGCCCATGGCACGAGCACCATGGCCGACACGATCGAGCTTGCGGCGGTGGAGCGGTTGCTGGGCAATGCGGCGGGCAAGGCCACGATGTCGTCCACCAAGTCGTCCATCGGCCATCTGCTGGGGGCGGCCGGGGCGGTCGAGGCGATCTTCTGCACGCTGGCGATCCGCGACCAGATCGCGCCGCCGACGATCAACCTCGACAATCCGGCGGTTCAGCCGGTGCTGGATCTGGCGCCCAACAGGGCGGTCGAACGCAGGATCGATGTGGCGTTGTCGAACAGCTTCGGCTTCGGCGGCACGAATGCGAGCCTCGTTCTGGGCCGGGTGGACGGCTGATGTGGCGGGCCGTCGCCTCGAACGCGCTGACGCTGTTCATCGTCATTCTGGTGGCGGTGGCGGGGGTGCTGGCCTGGGGGCGGCAGCAATATGTCGCGCCGGGGCCGCTGGCCGAGGCGATCTGCGTGCGGGTCGAACGGGGGGCGAGCCTTGCCGCCGTCAGCCGCAACCTTGCGGCGCAGGGCGCGGTCAGCGATGCGCGCATCTTCCGCATCGGGGCGGATTACACCGACAAGGCGCAGGGGCTGAAGTTCGGCAGCTATCTGGTGCCGGCGGGCGCCTCGATGGAAGAGATCGTCGATATCCTGACGCGGGGCGGGCAATCGACCTGCGGGTCCGAGGTCAACCTGCGCATCGGCGTGGCGACGGCCGAAATCATCCTGCGCGAGCTTGACCCGGCCACCAGCCAGTTCGTGGAAAAGGCCCGGTTCGACCCGGCGGCGGGGCCGACGCCGCAGGAATATGCGGATGCGCAGAGCGATTCCGCGCTGCGCTACCGGGTGACGGTGGCCGAGGGCGTGACCAGCTGGCAGGTGGCCGAGGGGCTGAAGCGCGCCGATTTCCTGGGCGGAGAGGTCGCGGCGGTGCCGGCGGAGGGTTCGCTTGCGCCGGAATCCTACGAAGTGGTGAAGGGACAGGACCGCGCGGCGCTGCTGGCAGAGATGGCGGCGCGGCAGGACCGCATTCTGGCCGACCTCTGGGCCGCGCGGGCCGAGGGGCTGCCCTATGACACGCCGGAGGAGGCGATGATCATGGCCTCGATCATCGAGAAGGAAACCGGCATCCCGGACGAGCGCGGGCAGGTGGCGAGCGTGTTCGTCAACCGGCTGAAGGCGGGGATGCGGTTGCAGACCGATCCGACGGTGATCTATGGCGTCACCAAGGGGCAGGGCGTGCTGGGCCGGGGGCTGCGGCAGTCCGAACTGCGTGGGGCAACGCCTTACAATACCTATGTCATCGACGGGCTGCCGCCGACACCGATCGCCAATCCGGGGCGCGAGAGCATCGCGGCGGCGCTGAACCCCGAGGCGACCGATTTCCTCTATTTCGTGGCCGACGGCACCGGCGGGCATATCTTTGCGCGGACGCTGGCCGAGCATAACGCCAATGTCGCCAAATGGCGGCAGATCGAGGCGGAACAGCGCCGCCAGCAGGGCGCGAACTGAGGATTGCGCGGCGCCGGGGGGCTTGGTGTTGCGTAAGGCGCGCCGGGGGCGTGCGCCGCATTAACCATTTGAAAACACAAAACTTCTTGACCTGGCGCCCGGTCTGATGTAGGTATTGTGGCATGCTAGAAGAGGTGGGCAAGCGGCACGGGGCAACCCGGCGCCGCTTTTTCATTTCGCTCGTGCGGAGTGGCATGAGAGGCAGCAGGACGCATGACGCTTCACACTCCCGTAGATGAGAGCGGTTCCCCGGAGGTGGCACTTTCGGGGGCCTGGGAACTTTACACCACGGCGGCGGAAATCTTCACGCTGCTCCTTCGCGAGGTGAAGGAGGAGAAGAAGGACAACGCCCGCGAACTGATGACCTACACCAAGGACATCAAGGACGCGCTCAAGCTGGTACTGAACGAAAGGGCGGCCGTTGACAGACTTCGCAAGGATTTCGGAGGACCGGACGGGGACCGGGACCTCGACTTCGACGCGGCGCGCGATGAGATCGGGCGCCGCCTGGCTTGCCTCCGCGACGCAGGAGGCGGTTGACGAATTTCTGGCCGGGCTCAGCGACCAAGCGTTGCTGGCCCTGCCGTGGATGTTCGAATTCTGGGCGCTGCCGCATCAGTTGCCCCCCGATGGCGCATGGAAATCATGGGTCATCATGGGAGGGCGCGGTGCGGGCAAGACGCGGGCCGGGGCGGAATGGGTGCGCGCAGAGGTAGAGGGCGCGCGGCCCGCCGACCCCGGCCGGTCGGCGCGGGTGGCGCTGGTGGGCGAGACGGTGGATCAGGTGCGCGAGGTGATGGTGTTCGGCGACAGCGGGATCCTTGCCTGTTCGCCCCCCGACCGCCGCCCGCAGTGGGAGGCGACGCGGCGCCGGCTGGTCTGGCCCAATGGCGCGGTGGCGCAGGTGTTTTCGGCGCATGACCCCGAAAGCCTGCGGGGGCCGCAGTTCGATGCCGCCTGGGCGGATGAACTGGCCAAGTGGAAGAAGGCGGAGGAGACGTGGGACATGTTGCAGTTCGCGCTGCGCCTTGGGCCGCATCCGCGGCAGGTGGTGACGACGACGCCGCGCAATGTGGGGGTGCTGAAGGCGATCCTGCGCAACCCTTCGACGGTGATCACCCATGCGCCGACAGAGGCGAACCGGGCCTATCTGGCGGCGAGTTTCCTCGAGGAGGTGCAGGCGCGGTACAAGGGCACGCGGCTGGGGCGGCAGGAGCTGGACGGGGTGCTGCTGGAGGATGCGGAGGGGGCCTTGTGGACCTCTGCCGGGATCGAGGCGGCGCGGGTGGATGCGGCGCCTGCCTTGACGCGCATCGTGGTGGCGGTGGACCCGCCGGTCACGGGGCACGGCGGGTCGGACGAATGCGGGATCGTGGTGGCCGGCGTGCTGGCCGAGGGCGAGCCGCGCGACTGGTGCGCCTATGTGCTGGAGGATGCGAGCGTTTCGGGGGCCTCGCCGGAGGCCTGGGGGCGGGCGGCGGTGGCGGCGATGCGGCGGCACGGGGCCGAGCGGCTGGTCGCCGAGGTCAACCAGGGCGGCGATCTGGTGGAAACCCTGTTGCGCCAGATCGACCCGCTGGTGCCCTTCCGCGCGGTGCGGGCGGCCAAGGGCAAGGCCGCGCGGGCGGAACCCGTGGCGGCGCTTTACGAACAGGGGCGGGTGCGGCATCTGCGGGGGCTGCCCGGCCTCGAGGACCAGATGTGCCGCATGACGCTGCACGGATACGAGGGGCGGGGCAGCCCCGACCGGGTGGATGCGCTGGTCTGGGCGCTGACCGATCTGATGATCGAGCCCGCGCAGACATGGCGGCGGCCGCGGGTGCGCAGCCTCTGACCCCATGAACCGGCGCCGGCGATCCCCGGCGCGAAAGGAGTTTGCCTGATGGTGTTCGATTTCCTGCGGCGCGGCGGCGAGCCTGCGCCCCGAACGGCTGTGCCCGAAACCAAGGCCTCGGCCACCGGGCCGGTGGTGGCCTTTCACGGCGCGGGCCGCGCGGCATGGAGCCCGCGCGACACGGTATCGCTGACCCGGACCGGGTTTCAGGGCAATCCGGTCGGGTTCCGCGTGGTCAAGCTGATCGCGGAGGCGGCCGCTGCGCTGCCCCTGGTGGTGCAGGATTGCGAGCGGCGGTACGAGGCGCATCCCGTTCTGGAGTTGATCCGCCGCCCGAACCCGGCGCAGGGGCGGGCGGAACTGTTCGAGGCGGCTTACGCACAACTGCTGCTGTCGGGCAACGCCTATCTGGAGGCGGTGGCGGGCACGGGCGGCGCGCCGGTGGAGCTGCATGTGCTGCGGTCCGACCGGATGAGCCTTGTGCCCGGGGCGGATGGCTGGCCGGTGGCCTATGACTATACCGTGGGCAGCCGGCGGCATCGGTTCGACATGACGGGGGCGGCGGCGCCGATCTGCCATATCCGGGCGTTCCATCCGCAGGACGACCATTATGGCTTCAGCCCGTTGCAGGCGGCGGCGACCGCCATCGACGTGCACAATGCGGCGAGCCGGTGGTCCAAGGCGCTCTTGGACAATGCCGCGCGGCCCTCGGGCGCCATCGTCTACAGGGGCGTGGACGGGGCGGGGACACTGAGCGCGGATCAGTACGACCGGCTGGTAACAGAGATGGAGGCGAACCATCAGGGCGCGCGCAATGCCGGGCGGCCGATGCTGCTGGAAGGGGGGCTCGACTGGAAGCCGATGGGCTTTTCGCCCTCGGATATGGAGTTCCATCGCACCAAGGAGGCCGCGGCGCGGGAAATCGCCATCGCCTTCGGCGTGCCGCCGATGCTGATGGGGATCCCGGGCGATGCGACTTACGCGAACTATCAGGAGGCCAACCGGGCGTTTTTCCGCCTGACGGTGCTGCCGCTGGCGGCCAAGGTCACGGCGGCGGTGGGGCATTGGCTGTCCACCCTGACCGGCGAGGCGGTGGAGATCCGCCCCGATCTGGATCAGGTGCCCGCGCTGGCGGCCGAGCGCGACCAGCAATGGGCGCGGGTGGGGGCGGCGGATTTCCTGACGGTGGCGGAAAAGCGGCTGTTGCTGGGGCTGCCGCGGCTGGCGGATGACGCATGAGCCTGCGCAAACCCGCGGGCGGGTCGCGCTATCTTTACGACAGTTTCGATGCCGCCGCGGCGCGGATCGAGGCGAACGAGCGCGTGGCCGAGGAACGCTGGACCGCGCTGGATTTCCGTCTGGGCCAGATCGACGCCGCGCTGGAGCGGCTGGAACGGCGTCTGTGGCTGGGCGTCTACGGGGTGGCGGGTTTCCTTCTGGCGCAGGGCGCCGAGGCGGTCCTGCGCGCGGCGATGAAATAGGGGGCATCATGGAATGGTCGGATGAGGGGGCCGGGCTGGAACGCAAGTTCCACCGGCCCGAAACGGGGCTGGCGCTGACGGAGGGGGGCCGGGTCGAGGGTTACGCCTCGGTCTTCGGGCTGGCCGATCAGGGCGGCGATGTGGTGCTGCCAGGGGCCTATGCGGCGTCGCTGGCGTCGCTCAAGGCGGCGGGGCGCGGGGTCAAGATGCTGTGGCAGCACGACCCGGGCCAGCCCATCGGCGTCTGGGACCATGTGGCCGAGGATGCGCGCGGGCTTTACGTCCGCGGCCGTCTGCTGCCCGAGGTGGCAAGGGCGCGCGAGGCGCTGGCGCTGGTGGGCGCGGGGGCGGTGGATGGCCTGTCCATCGGCTATCGCACGAAACGGGCCGAACGCGACGGCAAGGGCCGCCGCCTTCTGGCCGAACTGGAGCTGTGGGAGGTGTCGCTGGTCACTTTCCCGATGCTGCCGGAGGCGCGGGTGCAGGCCAAGGGCGCGGCCCCGGATGCGCTGGCCCTGCTGGCGGCCGCCTTCGACGAGGCGCGCCGCAATCTGTCGGGCCGCTGAGGCCCTTTTCCCCAAGGAGCGACGATGAGCGAGACCAAGGCGCGTACCCCCGCCGGGGTGCCGGAGGCTGCCGGGTAGGTGGCCGATTTCCTGAACGCCTTCAACGGGTTTCAGGCCGAAATCAAGACGAAACTTCAACAAACGGAAGAGCGACTGACCATGCTGGATCGCAAGACCGCGGGCTTTGCCCGCCCCGCGCTGTCGGCCCATGCCGAGGTGGAAGTGCCCCACCGCAAGGCCTTTGACGCCTATCTGCGCAATGGCGACGACGACGGGCTGCGCGGCCTCGTGCTGGAGGGCAAGGCGCTGAACACCGCCGTGGCGGCGGAGGGCGGCTATCTGGTGGACCCGCAGACGGCAGAGGCCATCCGGTCGTCGCTGCGGTCCACATCGTCGCTGCGGGCCATCGCCAATGTGGTGCAGGTGGAGGCGACCAGTTTCGACGTGCTGGTCGACCATTCCGATGTCGGATCGGGCTGGGGCACCGAGGCGGGCGGCGTGACGGAAAGCGCCACGCCGGCGATCGAGCGGATCTCGATCCGCCTGCACGAACTGTCCGCCATGCCGAAGGCCAGCCAGCGGCTGCTGGACGACAGCGCCTTCGATATCGAGGGCTGGCTGGCGGGCCGCATCGCCGACAGGTTCGCCCGGGCCGAGGCGGCGGCCTTCGTGCTTGGCGACGGGGTGGACAAGCCGCGCGGTTTCCTGACCCATGACAAGGTGCCCGAGGCGAACTGGGCCTGGGGCGACATCGGCTATATCGCCACCGGCACGGCGGGGGATTTCGCCGCCACCAACCCGGCGGATGCCATCGTCGATCTGGTCTATGCGCTGGATGCGGGCTACCGCGCCAATGCGAGCTTCGTCATGAATTCGAAAACCGCCGGTGCGGTGCGCAAGATGAAGGATGCCGATGGCCGCTTTCTGTGGTCGGATGGCCTTGCGGCGGGGGAACCGGCGCGGCTGATGGGCTATCCGGTGCTGATCGCCGAGGACATGCCCGACATCGGCGCCAATGCCCATGCCATCGCCTACGGCGATTTCGGCGCCGGCTATACCATCGCCGAACGCCCCGACCTGCGCGTGCTGCGCGACCCGTTCAGCGCCAAGCCGCATGTGCTGTTCTACGCCACCAAGCGCGTCGGCGGCGATGTGAGCGATTTCGCGGCCATCAAGCTGCTGAAGTTCGCGGTGTCCTGACCCGCGGCGGAAGGCCCGGTTTCCCCTGACGGGGGGCCGGGCTGATGGGCGCGTGCCGCTGGCCGGTGCCGTCTAGCTGTTCCCCCTCCGTCCGAGCGGTGCCGGGGTGCGCGCCCATTCTTGCGGGGGTGTTGCGGAGATCTGGGATGATGTTGATCGAGCAGACCGGGGTGCCCGAGGGCGCGCTGCCGGTGGCGATGATGCGGGACCATCTGCGGCTGGGATCCGGCTTTGCCGATGACGCGGCGCAGGACGGGCTGGTGGCGGCCTATCTGCGCGCGGCGCTGGCGGCGGTCGAGGGGCGGATCGGCAAGGCGCTGCTGACGCGGCGGTTTTTGCTGCGGCTGCCGGACTGGCGCGATGCGGCGGGCCAGGCGCTGCCGGTGGCGCCGGTGGAGACGGTGGTGTCGGTCGCGCTGGTCGATGCGGGGGGCGTGGCGGTGGCGGTGGATCCGGGCCGCTGGCGGCTGATGCGCGACATGCACCGGCCGCGGCTGATGCCTGTGGGGGCCCTGCTGCCCGGGGTGCCGCAGGGCGGGCGGGTCGAGGTGGTGTTCGACGCCGGTTTCGGTGCGGCATGGGCCGATGTGCCGGCGGACCTGCGGCAGGCGGTGTTCCTGCTGGCGGCGCAGTATCATGAATTGCGCCACGAGGGCGGGCCGGGGGCGGCGATGCCCTTCGGCGTCATGGCGCTGATCGAACGCTGGCGCACGGTGCGGGTGCTGGGCGGGGGCGGGCGATGAGTACGCCGCGGCTGAACCGGCGTTTGGTGCTGGAAACCCCTGCCGCGGTGCCGGATGGCGCGGGCGGGTATGTGCAGGGCTGGGCCGTGCTGGGCACGCTTTGGGCCGCGATGGCGGCGGGGGCGGGGCGTGCGGCGGGCGGCGAAGAGGTGATCCGGCCCGAGGTCGGCTGGCGCATCACGGTGCGGGCGGCGCCGGTGGGCGCGCCTTCGCGCCCGGTGGCGGGGCAGCGGTTGCGGGCGGGGGACAGGGTGTTCGCCATCCTTGCCGTGGCCGAAAGCGATGCGGATGCCCGCCACCTGACCTGTTTCGCGCGCGAGGAGGAGAGCGCATGAGCTATGCCATGGCGGCGGCGTTGCAGGCGGCGGTCTGGCAGCGGCTGGTGACGGATGCGGGGCTGGCGGCCATCGTGGGCGATGCGGTGCATGACGCGATGCCCGCCGGGCCGGTACCGGAAACTTATGTGATCCTCGGCCCCGAGGAGGTGCGCGACGCATCGGACCGCGACGGCGCGGGGGCGGAACATCGGTTCGTCGTTTCGGTGGTGTCCACCGCGGCGGGGTTCCGGCGCGCCAAACAGGCGGCGGCGGCGGTGTCGGAGCGGCTGGAAGGGGCGGAACTGGTGCTGGCGCGGGGGCGGCTGGTGGGGCTGTGGTTCCACCGGGCGGTGGCGCGGCGGCTGGACAACGGCGCCGCGCGGCGCATCGACCTGACCTTCCGCGCCCGCACGGAAGCGTGATTTTTCCACAAGGAGACAAGGACATGGCTGTGCAGAACGGCAAGGACCTGCTGGTGAAGGTCGACCTGACGGGCGACGGGCAGTTCGAGACCATCGCGGGCCTGCGCGCCACGCGGATCAGTTTCAACGCGGAAACGGTGGATGTGACCTCGCTGGAATCGCAGGGCGGCTGGCGCGAGTTGCTGGGCGGCGCGGGGGTGCGGTCGGCGTCGATTTCGGGGTCGGGCGTGTTCCGCGACAGCAGCACGGACGAACGCGCGCGGCAGATCTTTTTCGACGGCGAGGTGCCGGCCTTCCAGGTGGTGATCCCCGGTTTCGGCGTGGTGGAGGGGCCGTTCCAGATCACCGCGCTGGAATATGCCGGGAGTTACAACGGCGAGGCCACCTATGAACTGTCGCTCGCCTCGGCCGGGGCGCTGTCGTTTACGGCGCTGTGATGAACCCCTTTGCGGGCGAGGTGGCGGTGATGCTCGACGGGCGGCGGCATGTCTGCAAGCTGACGCTGGGGGCATTGGCCGAACTTGAGGCGGCGCTGGAGGCGGGCGGGCTGATCGAGCTGGTGGAACGGTTCGAGACGGGCCGGTTTTCCACCCGCGATGTCCTGGCGCTGCTGGTAGCGGGGCTGCGGGGCGGGGGCTGGCAGGGCACCGCCGCCGATCTGCGCACGGTCGAGATCGGCGGCGGGCCGCTGGAGGCCGCGCGGGTCGCGGCGCAACTGCTGGCGCGCGCCTTTGCCCTGCCGGGCGAGGCGGGATGAGTGCGCGGATCGACTGGCCGGGCCTGATGCGGGCGGGGATGGCGGGGCTGGGGCTGACGCCGGACCAGTTCTGGCGGCTGAGCCCGGTGGAATTGCGGATGATGCTGGGGATCGAGGCGGGGGCGGCGCCCCTGTCGCGCGCGCGGCTGGACGAACTGGCGCGCGCCTTCCCCGACCGGCGGAAAGGGCAGGGTGAGGATGCAGGATCTGGACAGCCTTGACGATCAGGTGACGGCGCTGGAGGGCAGCTTGGGCGGCGTGGCCGCGATGGCGGGGGCTTTTGATGCCGAGTTGCGGCGGATGCAGGGCAGCCTGACGCTGACCTCGCGCGAGGCGAATACGCTGGCGATGGGGATCGGCGGGGGCCTGCGGCGGGCCTTCGACGGGCTGGTGTTCGACGGGATGAAGCTGTCGGACGCCCTGCGCGGGGTGGCGCAGTCGGTGGTGAACACGATGTACGGCATCGCCATGCGCCCGGTGCAGAATGCGGTGGGCGGCGCGATCGCGGGGGGGCTGGAAAACCTGCTGGGCGGGTTGATGCCTTTCGCCAAGGGGGGCGCGTTCACGCAGGGCCGGGTGATGCCGTTCGCGCAGGGGGGTATCGTATCCTCGCCCGTGTCCTTCCCGATGCGGGGCGGCCGCGGCCTGATGGGCGAGGCGGGGCCCGAGGCGATCATGCCGCTGGCGCGCGGCGCCGACGGGCGGCTGGGTGTGCGGGCGGCGGGGGGCGGGCGGCCGGTCACGGTGGTGATGAACATCGCGACGCCGGATGTGCAGGGTTTCCAGCGCAGCCAGAGCCAGATCGCCGCGCAGGCGCAGCGCGCGCTGGCCCGCGGGCAGAGGAACGGGTGAGACATGGCATTCCACGAGGTGCGGTTTCCCGCCAACCTGAGCTTCGGTTCGGTCGGCGGGCCGGAGCGGCGGACGGAAATCGTCACGCTGACCAACGGGTTCGAGGAAAGGAACAGCCCCTGGGCGCATTCGCGCCGGCGCTATGACGCGGGGCTGGGGTTGCGCAGCCTCGACGACGTGGCGGCGCTGGTGGCGTTCTTCGAGGCGCGGCGGGGGCAGCTTTACGGGTTCCGCTGGAAGGACTGGGCGGATTTCAAATCCTGCGCGGCGTCCAAAAAACCGGGGCCAGAGGACCAGATCCTCGGCACCGGCGACGGCTTGGCGCGGGTGTTTGCCTTGCGCAAGGGCTATGCCTCGGGCGGGGCGGTCTACTGGCGGCCGATCGTCAAGCCGGTGGCGGGGTCGGTCACGGTGGCGCTGGCGCGGCGGCCGGTGGCGGAAGGCATCGACTGGCAGGTGGATGTGGCCACGGGGCAGATCACCTTCGCCGATCCGGTGCCCGAAGGCGAGGTGGTGACGGCCGGGTTCGAATTCGACGTGCCGGTGCGGTTCGACACCGACCGGATCCAGACCTCTGTCGCCAGTTTCCAGGCGGGCGACGTGCCCAACGTGCCGGTGGTGGAGGTGCGGCTGTGAGCGGGTTTTTCGACCATATGGCCACGGGGGCGACAACGGTCGCGCGCTGCTGGGCGGTGACGCGGCGGGACGGGGCGGTGTTCGGATTCACCGATCACGATGGCGATCTTGCCTTCGACGGCATCACCTTTCGCGCCGGGACGGGCCTGTCGGCCCGCGCGCTGAGCCAGACCACGGGCCTGTCGGTGGACAATACCGAGGCCGTGGGCGCGCTGTCCGACACGGCGGTGACGGAGGCCGACCTGAACGCGGGCCGGTTCGACGGGGCCGAGGTGCGGGCCTGGGCGGTGAACTGGGCCGATCCGGGGCAGCGGGTGTTGCAGTTCCGCGGCGCGCTGGGCGAGATCACGCGCGCGGGCGGAGCGTTTTCGGCCGAACTGCGCGGCCTGACCGAGGCGCTGAACCGCCCGCAGGGGCGGGTGTTCCAGCGGCCATGTTCCGCCGTTCTGGGCGATGGCCAGTGCCGGGTGGACCTGTCGCTGCCCGGCTATGCCGCCGAGCGCGCGGTGGAGGTGGTGGAGGGTGGGCAGCTGTTCCGTTTCACCGGCTTTACCGGGTTCGATGACCGCTGGTTCGAAAACGGGCGGCTTGTCGTGCTGTCGGGTGCGGCCGGGGGGCTGGTGGCGATGGTGCGGGGGGACCGGCTGTCGGGCAGCGACCGGGTGGTGGAACTGTGGGAGGCGTTGCGCCTGCCCATCGTGCCGGGCGACCGGGTGCGGCTGGAGGCGGGATGCGACCGGCGGGCGGATACATGTCGGTTGAAGTTCAACAATTTCCTAAACTTCCGCGGCTTTCCTCATATTCCGGGTGAAGACTGGCTGATGGCCTATCCGACCAGTGCGGGGATGAACGACGGGGGGAGTCTGGCATGACCCCCGACCGGATCGTGGCAGAGGCGCGGGGCTGGATCGGCACGCCCTATGTGCATCAGGCGAGCGCCAAGGGGGCGGGCACGGATTGCCTCGGCCTGTTGCGCGGGGTCTGGCGCGCGGCGGTGGGGGCGGAGCCCGAACCCGTCCCGCCCTATACCGCCGACTGGGCCGAACCCGCGCGCGACGAGGTGCTGGAGGCGGCGGCGCGGCGCTGGCTGGTGGAAAAGCCGCTGGCGGACGAGGCGCCGGGCGATGTGATCCTGTTTCGCATGCGCGCGGGCGGGATCGCCAAGCATCTGGGCATCGCGGGGCGCGTGGGTGCGCAGGCGAGCGTGATCCATGCCTATACCGGGCATGGGGTGGTGGAAAGCCCGCTGTCGGCGCCGTGGCGGCGGCGGATCGCGGCGCGGTTCGCCTTTCCGGGCGTCTGAGCGCGCCAGAGTTTCAAGAACAAGGGGGTCGGCATGGCGACCATTTTGCTGTCGGCGGCGGGTGCTGCGGCCGGGGCGGGATTTGGCGGCACGGTGCTGGGGCTTTCGGGCGCGGTGATCGGGCGCGCGGTCGGCGCGACGCTGGGGCGGGTGATCGACCAGCGGCTTCTGGGCGCCGGGTCGGCCCCGGTCGAGGTCGGCCGGGTCGAACGGTTCCGCCTGATGGGCGCGGGCGAAGGTGCGGCGGTGCCGCAGGTCTGGGGCCGGGTGCGGCTGGCGGGGCAGGTCATCTGGGCCTCGCGCTTTCTGGAGGATGTCACCCGCAGCGGCGGCGGCAAGGGGGCGCCGAAGCCCAAGACCACGGAATATTCCTATTCCGTCAGCCTTGCCGTGGCGCTGTGCGAGGGCGAGATCGCGGGCATCGGCCGGGTCTGGGCCGATGGGCAGGAGGTTGCGCCCGAGAGCCTGAACCTGCGCGTCTATACCGGGACCGAGGACCAGTTGCCCGACCCCAAGATCGCGGCGGTGGAGGGCGCGGGCCATGCGCCCGCCTATCGCGGCATCGCCTATGTGGTGATCGAGGATTTGGCGCTCGCCGCCTATGGCAACCGGGTGCCGCAGTTTTCCTTCGAGGTGATGCGCGCCGCCGGGGGGGCGGAGGCGCTGCCGGTGCGGGCGGTGGCGCTGATGCCGGGGACGGGGGAATATGCGCTGGCCACCACGCCGGTGCATTATTCCGACGGGCCGGGGATCAACCGTTCCGCGAACGTCAACACGCCCTCGGGGACGACGGATTTCGCCACCTCGCTGGCGCAGCTGGAGGCGGAGGCGCCGGGGGTGGGGGCGGCTTCGGTGATCGTGTCGTGGTTCGGGGACGACCTGCGCTGCGGCCAGTGCCGCATCCGCCCCAAGGTGGAACAGAAGGCGAAGGACGGCGTGGGCCAGCCCTGGCGGGCAGGCGGCATCACCCGCGCGCAGGCCGGGGAAATCGCGCAGTCGTCGGGCCGGCCCGTCTATGGCGGTACGCCGGGGGACGAGAGCGTGGTGGAGGCGATCCGCGCGCTGCGGGGGGCCGGGAAGGCGGTGATGTTCTATCCCTTCGTGCTGATGGAGCAGATGGCGGGCAACACCCTGCCCGACCCCTGGACGGGGGCCGCTGGCCAGCCCGCGCTGCCCTGGCGGGGGCGGATCACACTGTCCACCGCGCCGGGGCGGGCGGGCAGCCCCGACCGGACGATCACCGCGGCGGTCGAGGCCGCGTCGTTCTTCGGCACCGCGCAGGTGGCGGATTTCGCCATCCAGAACGGGCGCGTCAGCTATTCCGGCCCCGCCGACTGGCGCTATCGGCGGTTCATTCTGCATTATGCGCATCTGTGCAAGCTGGCGGGCGGGGTCGATGCGTTCTGCATCGGGTCGGAAATGCGGGGCTTGACGCAGATCCGGGCGGATGGGCATGCCTTTCCGGCGGTGATCGCGCTGCGGCAACTGGCGGCGGATGTGCGCGCGGTGCTGGGGCCGGGGGTGAAGATCGGCTATGCCGCCGACTGGTCGGAATATTTCGGCTATGACAGCCCGGACGGGAACCGGTATTTCCACCTCGATCCGCTGTGGGCCGATGACGCCATCGACTTCGTGGGCATCGACAATTACATGCCGCTGTCGGACTGGCGCGAGGGCGTGGACCATGCGGATGCCGGTTGGGGGTCGATCTACAACCTCGACTATCTGAAGGCCAATGTCGCGGGCGGCGAGGGGTTCGACTGGTATTATGCCAGCCCCGAGGCCGAGGCAGCGCAGATCCGCACCCCGATCACCGATGGCGCCCATGGCGAGCCCTGGGTCTGGCGCGTGAAGGATCTGCGCAACTGGTGGGCGCTGCCGCATCACGACCGCATCGGCGGGGTGCGCAACGCCGCGCCGACGGCATGGGTGCCGCGGTCGAAGCCGATCTGGTTCACCGAACTGGGCTGCGCGGCAATCGACAAGGGGACGAACCAGCCGAACCTGTTCCTCGATCCGAAATCGTCGGAATCGCGGCTGCCGCGGGCATCGTCGGGGCGGCGGGACGATCTGATCCAGATGCAGTACCTGCGCGCGCAGGCGGATTACTGGGGCGACCCGGCGCACAACCCCGTCTCGCCCCTTTACGGCGGGCGGATGGTGGATATGGCGCGCGCCTTCGTCTGGGCCTGGGACGCGCGGCCGTTTCCGCAGTTTCCGGGGAATACCGATCTGTGGGCCGATGGCGCGAACTATACCCGCGGGCACTGGCTGAACGGGCGGATGACGAACCAGCCGCTGGCGGCGGTGGTGGCGGAGATCTGCGCGCGGTCGGGGGTGACGGACTGCGACCTGAGCCGGTTGCACGGCGTGGTGCGCGGCTATGTGCGCACCGATACCGGGTCCGCCCGTTCGGCGTTGCAGCCGCTGATGCTGGCCTATGGGTTCGAATGTCTGGAACGCGGCGGGGTGTTGCGGTTCCAGATGCGCGACGGGCGGGCGGCGGCGGTGCTGGACCCCGCGGCGCTGGCGGTGCACGGGGATCTGGAGGGGCCCTTGGAGTTGACCCGCGCGCCCGAGGCCGATGTGGCGGGGCGCGTGCGGCTGGGTTTCACCGAGGCCGAGGGGGATTTCGAGGCGCGGACGGAAGAGGCGCTGTTTCCCGACGAACAGGCGTTCGGGGTCGCGCAGACGGACCATCCGCTGGTGCTGACGCGGGCCGAGGGGCGGGCGACCGCCGAACGGTGGCTGGCCGAGGCGCGGGTGGCGCGCGACGGGGCAAGGTTCGCGCTGCCGCCCTCGCTGTCGTGGCTGGGGGCGGGGGATGTGGTCGATCTGCCGGGGGCGGGGCGGTTCCGTATCGACCGGGCAGAAGCCGCGGGCGCGGTGCTGGTCGAGGCGGTGCGGATCGAGCCGCAGGTCTATGTGCCCTCCGACGCCGCCGAGGAACGGGTGGCGCCCAAGGCGTTCGTCGCGCCGGTGCCGGTCTGGCCGGTGTTTCTGGACCTGCCGCTGATGACGGGGGCAGAGGACCCGCTGGCCCCGCATCTGGCGGTGGCGGCGGTGCCCTGGCCGGGGGCGGTGGGGGTCTGGGATGCGGCGGCGGATGCGGGCTATGCGCTCAACCGCCTGATGCCTTCGCCTGCGGTCGTGGGGGTGACGGAAGGACCGCTCTGGGCCGCGAAACCGGGGCTGTGGGACCGGGGCCCGGCGCTGCGCGTGCGGCTGTTGCGCGGCGTGCTGGCGGGGGCGGACCCGGTGGCGGTGCTGGGCGGCGCGAATCTGATGGCGATCGGGGATGGGTCGTCCGACCGGTGGGAGCTGTTCCAGTTCGCCGAGGCCGTGCCGGTCGCACCCGGGCTGTGGGATCTGTCGCTGCGCCTGCGCGGGCAGGCGGGGACGGACGGGGGGATGCCGCCGGTCTGGCCCGCGGGATCGGTGGTGGTGCTGATCGACGGGGCGGTGGCGCAGATCGGCGTGCAGCCCGCGAACCGGGGGCTGGCGCGGCACTACCGCATCGGGGCGGCGGCGCGGGGCTATGACGACCCGGCGACGGTGCATCGGGTCGAGGCCTTCGCGGGCATCGGCCTGCGCCCCTATGCCCCGGCGCATCTGCGTGTGGCGCGCACGGGGGGCGCCGACCGTTTCACCTGGGTGCGGCGGACGCGGATCGACGGCGACAGCTGGGCATCCGAGGAGGTGCCCCTGGGCGAGGCGGCGGAGAGCTATCGCATCCGGGTGCTGAAGGCGGGCGCGATCCGGCGCGAGGTCACGGTTTCGGCGCCGGAATGGACATATGGGGCCGCGATGCGCGCGGCGGACGGGATCGCCGGGCTCTGGCGGGTCGAGGTGGCACAGGTTTCCGACCGTTTCGGGCCGGGGCCGTTCACGGGGATGGATCGCAATGACTGAGACGACGCAACTGGGGTTGCCGCTGCTGCTGCCTTCGCAGGCGCAGAAGCATGTGACGGTGAACGAGGCGCTGGCGCGGCTCGACGGGCTGGTGCAGGCGGTGGTGGCGGACCGGGTGCTGACCGCGCCGCCCGCCGACCCGGCGGAGGGCGAGGCCCATATCGTCGCCGGCCCCGCCCCGACCGGAGACTGGGAGGGGTGGGAGGGCGACGTCGCCGTCCGGGCCAACGGCGCCTGGCTGCGGCTGGTGGCGCGGGCCGGCTGGCGGGTCTGGTCGCTGGCCGAGGGGACGGTGCTGGTGCGCACCGGCGCGGGCTGGCAGCGGTTGCAGGATGCGCTGGGGCTGGTGGATGCCGATGCGCTGGCCGCGGGCGGGGTGGAACGGCTGGGGATCAACGCCGCGGCGGATGCCACCAACGGCTTCGTCTTTCGCGGCACCAATGCGCTGCTGCATTCAGATGGCTCCATCGACGCGACGCTGAACAAGGCGGCGCCCGGGGGCGATGCCAGCCTGTCGTTCAAGACCGGCTGGTCGGCGCGCGCGCTGCTGGGCCTGCTGGCGGGCGAGGATTTCAGCATCAAGGTCTCGGCCGATGGCGCGAGCTATGCCGAGGCGCTGCGCATCGCCGCCGCCACCGGGGCGGTGACGCTGGGGCAGGGCGCGCGGGTTGCCGGGGGCGGGGCGGCGGAACCGGGGCTGGCCTTTGCCGGCGACACCGACACCGGCCTGACCAATCCCGGCGCCAATCAGCTGGGGCTGGTGGCGGGCGGGGTGCAGCGGGCGGTGCTGGGCGCCGCGGGGCTGAACCTTGGCGTGCCGCTGACGGGGACGGCGGTGGTTTCGGGGGCGGCCGACGCCACGGCGGGGCGGGTGCTGACCACGGGGTACATGGGGCTGGGCGGCATCGCGCCGCTGATCGGCAATGCGGCGGTGACGGACAACAGCCTGACGCCGGGCACCTGGCGGTTCGACAGTTCGGGCGGTTCGTCGGGCGGGCCGGCGGTCGGGGGGGTCGTCCGGGGGTTCCTGATCCACAACCGCCGGGCGGCGGGCGGGGGCGAGGTGCAGGTGCTGGTCGTCGAATCGGCGGGGCAGTTGCCGGCGGGCAGCATCCTGACGCGCAGCCGGGTCAGCGCCGGCTGGTCCGAATGGGCGATGGGCTATGGACAGGCCAATATCGTCGGCACCGTCAGCCAGACCGGGGGCCTGCCCACGGGCCGGCTGATCGAGCGGGGGGCGAATGCCAACGGATCCTATATCCGCTGGGCGGACGGGACGCAGACCTGCTGGCACAGGCTGCCCCTGGGCAGCATCGCCGCGCAGGGGGCGGGGACCTGGGCGAACCCCTACCGCACCGCATCGACGGCGGCCTGGACCTTTCCGGTGGCCTTTTCCGCCGCGCCGCAGGTGACGGGCCGGGCGATCCCGCCCGCGGGGGCCGACGATGCCCGCCGCCGGGCCGCCTTTGCCAGTGCGGCGGCGGATGCGGCGGCGGTCTATCAGGTGCAGGCGGTGCGGCTGGGCGACAGCGCCGCGGCGGATATGTTCGAGGCCGACCTGATCGCGGTCGGCCGCTGGTACTGAGGGAGGACGGAATGCGGATCACACTGGCACCACAGCGCAGCGACGACCGGCTGGACCTGCACCGGGCGGGCGATGTGCTGACGATCAACGGCACCGCGCATGATTTCGGCGCGCTGGCCGAGGGCGCGGTCCTGCCGCGCGCGGCGGTGGGTTGCGACAGTCTGGTATCGGACGTGACGCGGCAGGGGGGCGTGATCTGCCTGACGCTGATCCTGCCGCACGGGGCGGTTGCGCCCGAGGCGACGCTGTTCCCCGCACCGCTGGAGATCGCCGCCGACGGCCCCGTCGCGCTGCCGCCCTACGAGGCCGCGCCGGAGGCCGGGCCCGACCCCTGACGCGCGGCGATTTGCGCGTGCGCCTCTTGGCCCGTGACATGGCGATGCTATCTGATAAAATCGGTGGCGAAGATACGGGAGAACGGCATGGGCGAGACCAGGATCAAGATCACGGCCGTCGACCCGGTATGGGACCGGATCCGCCTCGATGCGGAAGAATCCGTGCGCAACGAGCCGCTTCTGGGCGGGCTCATCCATGGCAGCCTGCTGCACCATCCGACGATGGAACGGGCGCTGGCCTTCCGGTTCTCGATGAAGCTCGCCTCGGGCGAGATGAGCGAGCAGATCCTGCGCGAGATCGCGGACGAAGCCTATGCCGACGACGAATCCCTGGGGCAGGCGGCGCGGGCCGATCTGGTCGCGGTCTATGAACGCGATCCGGCCTGCCACCGGATGATCCAGCCGATCCTGTTCTTCAAGGGCTATCAGGCGGTCCAGGCCTACCGCGTCGCGCATTGGCTGTGGCGGCGGGGGCGGCGGGACATGGCCTATTTCGTGCAGATGCGCATGTCGGAACTGTTCGGTGTGGACATCCATCCGGCCGCGCGGGTGGGCAGGGGGATCATGATCGACCATGCCCATGCCGTCGTCATCGGGGAAACCGCGGTGGTGGGCGACAATGTGTCGATGCTGCATTCGGTGACGCTCGGCGGGACCGGCAAGGAGGATGGCGACCGCCATCCCAAGATCGGCAATGGCGTGCTGATCGGGGCGGGGGCGAAGGTTCTGGGCAATATCCGTGTGGGCGAATGTTCCCGCATCGCCGCCGGGTCGGTGGTGCTGTCGGACGTGCCGCGCTGCACCACGGTGGCGGGGGTGCCCGCGCGGGTGGTGGGCGAGGCGGGGTGTTCGCAGCCCTCGGTCACGATGGACCACCGGCTGGACGGGGCGGTCTGAGCCTGGCGCAGCAGACATGAAAACGCCCGGCGGGGGACCGCCGGGCGTTGTGCATTGCGGGTGCGTGTCAGACGCCGCGGGCCAGCGCCGCAACGCCGGTGCGCGCAACCTCGGCCAGGCCGAGGGGGCGCATGAGGTCGGCGAAGGCGTCGATCTTTTCCGGGGTGCCGGTGATTTCGAACACGAAGCTTTCCAGCGTCGAATCGACGACATTGGCGCGGAAGATCTCTGCCAGCCGCAGCGCCTCGATCCGCGCCTCGCCCTTGCCGGCGACCTTGAGCAGGCCCAGTTCGCGCTGCACGGCGGGGCCTTCGACCGTCAGGTCGTGGACGTCGTGCACCGGGACCATGCGGGCGAGCTGCGCCTTGATCTGTTCGATCACCTGCGGGGTGCCGGTGGTGACGATGGTGATGCGCGAGCGGTGGCCCTTGTGGTCCACCTCGGCCACCGTCAGGCTGTCGATGTTGTAGCCGCGGCCCGAGAACAGGCCGATGACGCGGGCGAGAACGCCGCTTTCGTTGTCGACCACCACCGCGAGGGTGTGGCTTTCGATCACCTCGGCATGCGGATCGCGCAGGTCGTAGGCGGAGTGGCTCGACGAGCCCTTCTGGATGTTGAGCGGGGACATGGGCGGCCTCTGGCTGCGTGTGGGGGCCGCCCCGGGCGGGGGCGGCCGGTGTCGGGTCAGACGAGCACCGCGCCGGTGGCGCCGATGGCGCCTTCGGTATCGGCCTCGCCCAGGAGCATTTCGTTGTGCGGCTTGCCGGACGGGATCATGGGGAAGCAGTTCTCGTGCTTTTCCACCAGACAGTCGAAGATCACCGGGCCGTCATAGGCCAGCATTTCGCGGATCGCATCGTCGAGATCGGCGGGGTCGCTGCACCGGATGCCCTTGCAGCCGAAGGCCTCTGCCAGCTTCACGAAATCGGGGAGCGATTCCGACCACGAATGCGCATAGCGTTCGCCGTGGAGCAGTTGCTGCCACTGGCGCACCATGCCGAGGCGTTCGTTGTTGAGGATGAACTGTTTCACCGGGGCGCGGAACTGCATCGCGGTGCCCATTTCCTGCATGTTCATCAGCCACGATGCCTCGCCGGCGACGTTGATCACCAGCGCCTCGGGATGGGCGACCTGCACGCCGATGGAGGCGGGCACGCCATAGCCCATGGTGCCGAGCCCGCCAGAGGTCATCCAGCGGTTGGGCGCGTCGAAATGCAGGAACTGCGCCGCCCACATCTGATGCTGGCCGACCTCGGTGGTGATGTAGCGGTCGCGGCCGCGGGTCAGTTCCTCCAGCCGTTGCAGCGCGTATTGCGGCTTGATCGTTTTCGAGGACGGGCGGTAGGACAGGCAATCGACCTTCTTCCATTCCGCGATCTGGCCCCACCAGGCGGAGAGCGCGGCCTTGTCGGTCCTGCGGCCGCGGGATTTCCAGATGCGCAGCAGGTCTTCCAGCACATGGCCCACGTCGCCCACGATCGGCACGTCCACCCGGATCACCTTGTTGATGGACGACGGGTCGATGTCGATATGCGCCTTGACCGAGCCGGGGCTGAAATCGGCCACCCGGCCGGTGATGCGGTCGTCGAACCGCGCGCCGATGTTGATCATCAGATCGCAGCCGTGCATGGCGAGGTTCGCCTCGTAGAGCCCGTGCATGCCGAGCATGCCGAGCCAGTTCTTGCCCGAGGCCGGATAGGCGCCCAGACCCATCAGCGTCGAGGTGACGGGAAAGCCCGTGGCATCGACCAGTTCGCGCAAGAGCTGGCTCGCCCCGGGGCCGGAGTTGATGACGCCGCCGCCGGTGTAGAACACCGGGCGTTCGGCCTTTTCGATCAGTTCCACCAGCCGGGTGATGTCGGCGATGTCGCCCTTGACCGGCGGGCGGTAGTGATCGACGCGGGCCTTTTCGGGGGGCGTGTATTCGGCGGTGGCGAACTGCACGTCCTTGGGGATGTCGACCAGCACCGGCCCGGGGCGGCCCGAGCGCGCGACATGGAACGCCTGGTGGATGGTGCCGGCCAGCCCGGCGGTATCCTTGACCAGCCAGTTCATCTTGGTGCAGGGCCGGGTGATGCCCACGGTGTCGGCCTCTTGAAAGCCGTCGGTGCCGATCATGAAGGTGGGCACCTGGCCCGACAGCACCACGATCGGGATCGAATCCATCAGCGCGTCGACGATGCCGGTGACGGCATTGGTCGCCCCGGGGCCCGAGGTCACCAGCACCACGCCGACCTTGCCGGTGGAGCGCGCATAGCCTTCGGCCATGTGCACGGCGCCCTGTTCGTGGCGCACGAGGATGTGGCGGATGTCGTTCTGCTGGAAGATCTCGTCATAGATCGGCAGGACCGCGCCACCGGGGTAGCCGAAGACCACCTCGACGCCCTGGTCCTTGAGCGCCTGCACCACCATCTTCGCGCCGGTCATAACCCGTGTCATCATTCGCTCCGTCTCGCGCGCGTCTGCGCAACAAAAAGCCCCCGAGGCTGTCGGGGGCGCATGAGGGGGGATTTGGGTAGCCCGTTACCGGCCCATGCGCCATTTCCCGATAATAAGTACGATGCGCTGCATCATCGGACATCCCCTTTGTGCCGGCTGGACAATATTGCCGCCGATTTTCGCCGTCAACCGCCTATCGGGGAAAAAAGTGTCGCAGCCTGCGTCCGGCGGGACTTTTTATTTCGCAATACGGCGTTCAGACGGCGGCCATGGTGACGGTATAGGCGGCGTAGAGCGCAAGGAATCCCGCGCCCGCCAGCCGCCCCAGGCCGCCCCGCCACCACAGCATCCCGGCCAGCAGCAGTGTCACCGCGATCATAACCGGCAGGTCGAGCGCGAGGAACCGCGTCTCGACCGGGATCGGCTGTACGAGCGCCGTCAGGCCGAGGATCGCGAGGATGTTGAAGATGTTCGAGCCGACGACATTGCCGAGCGCGATGTCCCGGTGCCCGCGCAGCGCCGCGGTGATCGAGGTCGCGAGTTCGGGCAGCGAGGTGCCGACGGCGACGATGGTCAGGCCGATCACCGCCTCGGACAGGCCGAAGGTGCGGGCGATGTCGGTCGCGCTGTCGACCAGAAGCCGCGCCCCCACCATCAGCACGACCAGCCCCCCGAGCGTCAGCGCGAGCGACAGGCCGAGCGCCGGCGGCGGCGCATCGTCGGCGGCGGGCCGGGCAGAGCCGACGCGGCGCAGCGCAAGGCCGATGTAGACGAGGATCCCGGCGAACAGCAGCGCCCCCTCGGCCCGGCCGACCGCGCCCGACCAGAAGACAGGCACGCAGGCCAGCGCCGCCGCCAGCATCCAGCCGAGGTCGCCGCGCAGCGACCGGAACTGGGCGGCCATCGGCCCGACGGCAGCCGAAAGCCCCAGGATCAGCAGGATATTGGCGATGTTGGACCCCACGACATTGCCGATGGCGATGCCCGGAATGCCCGCCAGCGCCGCCTGCACCGACACCAGCAGTTCGGGCGTGGAGGTGCCGAAGCCCACGATGGTCAGGCCGATCACCATCGGCGGCACATGATAGCGCCGCGCGATGCCCGATGCCCCCCGCACCAGCCACTCGCCGCCGAAGAACAGGCCGACGAGGCCGAGCAGGAACAGAAGATAGGTCATCGCGTATCCTTCGACCGGGGTCCGGGGACAGATGTGATCGAAGCGGGCGGGCGCAAGGGGGCGGGTGCGATTTTCCGGGCCGGTGATGCGGCGGTGCCCTACTGCGGCGCGTAGCAGACGGCGTTGAGCTTGTTGCCGTCGGGGTCGCGCACGTAGCCGGCGTAGAAATGCGGCCCATATTGCGGGCGCGGGCCGGGGGCGCCTTCGTCGGTGCCGCCTGCCGCCAGCGCCGCGGCGTGGAAGGCATCGACCGCGGTGCGGGTGGGGGCGAGGAAGGATACCATCGTGCCGTTTCCGGCCGTCGCGGGCCCACCGTCGAAGGGCAGCGTCACCCATAGATGCGGCCCCGGATCGTCCACCCCCCAGGCGGCGGACCGGCCGTCGTCCATATCCGCCACCCGTTGGTGGCCCAGGGTCGCCATCACCGCATCGTAGAAGGCCCGCGCCCGGGCGATGTCGTTCGTGCCGAGGCTGACATAGCTGAACATCCCCGGGTCCTACCGCCCCGTCATCCCGTCGGGCAGGCTGATCCGCGCCACCTGTTCGGCGATGGGATCGACCGACAGGGGATGCAGGCTCGAATCATGGTCCGAGGGCGTGCCGATCGGCTGCCAGCGGCCGCCCTTGTAGATTTCCAGCGCGTCGAACTGGGCCTTGTAGCCCATCTTGCGGCTGCCGGGCACCCAGTAGCCGAGGTAGACGTAAGGCAGCCCCGCCTCGCGCGCGATGGCGATATGGTCGAGGATGATCCAGGTGCCGAGCGACAGATGGGTGCGGTCGGGATCGTAGAAGGAATAGACCATCGACAACCCGTCATCGAGGATGTCGGTCAGGCAGACCGCGATCAGCGGCCGGCCATGTTCGCCGGGCTCCGCCGGCCGGGTATATTCCACCACGCGCGAACGGATCGGGGTTTCCTCGATCATCGCCGAAAACTCGAACACATCCATGTCGGCCATGCCGCCGTCGGAATGCCGGCTGTCGAGATAGCGGCGGAACAGCGCGAACTGTTCTTCGGTCGCCCAGGGGCTGGTGGCGTTGCGGCGCAGCGCGGCGTTGCGGCGCAGGGTGCGGCGCTGTGTGCGGCTCGGCGTGAAATCGGCCACCCGGATGCGGGCCGACAGGCAGGCCGAACATTCCGCGCAGGAGGGACGGTAGAGCACGTTCTGGCTACGCCGGAAGCCCTGTTTCGACAGCGCGTCGTTCAGCCGTTCGGCCTGGTCGCCTTGCAGCGCAGTGAACAGCTTGCGCTCCATCCGCCCGTCGAGATACGGGCAGGGCTGCGGTGCCGTCACGTAGAATTGCGGCACGATGGGCAGGGTATGGCGCATGCGGGGTCCGTCGAAACATCCGGCGGGCACGCTAGCAAACCTTGCCCGTCCGCGCCAAGCGGCTTTTTGCCCCGGCGGCTCAGGCGGTGTCGGCCGGGCGGTTGATTGCCGCCGTGCCGAGAACCATGTCGGTCAGCCCCTGCGCCCGCGCGCCCGTCAGCATCAGCACCACCGACACGATCTGCGGCAGCACGAACCCCATCGACAGCGCAAAGCCGAGCGTATGGGCCAGCGCGAGGCCCAGGTCGAACGGCCGCCCCCGGGCGTCGCGGAGCTCGATCGCCATCAGGCGCATGCCCGGTGTGGCCGACCGGCGGGCAATCGTGACGGTGCGGTAGGCGAAGTTCACCACCAGATAGAGCGCGGGCAGGTAGAAGACCGCGGTGAAGGCGGTGAAGGGGATCAGCACCACCGTCAGAAGCCCGGTCAGAAGCGTATCCACCCCCCAGGCGATCAGCCGCTTGGTGGGCACGCCGGCGTAGAAACCGGGCTGGAGGTCGGGGTCGGGCAGGCCGGGCGTGGGCTGGAACACGGGTCACTCCGCAGGCAGGACGGGGCAGGCAGGACGGGCGGCGCGCGCGGCGCCGCCCGGTCGTCGTCGGGTCGTTCTTCGGGCCGATCAGTAGGCGCCGGAACCCTCGGGCGCAACCGGCGCGTCGTCGCGGCGCGTGGTCTCTTCACGGGCGGCGCGGGCGCGGTCTTCCATGAAGGCGTCGAATTCCTGCTTGTCCTTGGCGTCGCGCAGGCGTTGCAGGAAGGTCTCGAACGCCTGCTGTTCGTCCTCCAGACGGCGCAGCGTGTCGGCCTTGTAGGCCTCGAAGGCAGAGTTGCCGGTCGGCGTCAGGCCCGAACGGTGCATGCGCCAGGCGCCGCGGTGGCAGGCGGATTTGCGGAACATCTTCTTCCCCCAGATCATGTAGAACAGAATGGCAAGGCCCACGGGCCAGAACAGGATGAAGCCCAGGACCATGACGGCGATCCAGGCGCCCTTGCCGCGGTCGTCGAGCCACGCCTCGGCGCGACCGAACCAGGATCGCTGCGGCGTGATGTCGGTAAAGGTCATTGCGGTGTCCCCTCGGTGCGTCGGTTGCATGTGAATTGCTTTCACATCCCCAAGATGCGCGCGGCAGGGGCGGCGTTCAAGGGGGCATGTTAACGTATTTCACATTTTTTCGCAGGGATGGGCGAAAGGCCGCCGGGGCTGTGTGGCGAGGGGGATGACCGGTTCGTCCACGCGCATGCGGGGAAGGGGTGCCACCGGCATCCGGGAAGATCGGTATCCGGGGCTCATCCTCGGGGATACGGGCATCGAGGGCGGGCGCAGCATCTGCCTGCGGCCCGTCCCCACCGGCCGGTGGCGATCCGCGCCTGTTACCGCCCCCCTCACCCTTCCACGAAGGCCCCCCGTTCGGCGCCGGTGATCCGTTCCAGCACCGCCGGGTCGATGGCGAAGATGTGGCGCGGGGTGCCGGCGGCGGCCCAGACCAGGGGGAAATCCAGCAGCCGGGGGTCGAGGAAGGCGCGGACGGGCGTCAGATGGCCCACCGGTGCCACGCCGCCGATGGCAAAGCCGGTCTCTGCCCGCACCAGCGCCGCATCGGCCTTGCCGAGCGGCTCGCCCGCCAGCGCGCTTGCGCGGCCGGCGCAGACGCGGTTGCCGCCGGCGGTCAGGAACAGGCGCACATGGCCCGAGGTCTCGCCGCGGAAGATGATCGACTTGACGATCTGGTCGAGGTGGCAGCCCGCAGCCGCCGCGGCCTCTGCCGCGGTGCGGGTGCTGTCGGGCATCTCGCGCAGCTCTGCCGCCACGCCCGCGGATTCCAGCGCCGCGCGCACGCGGGCAACACTCTTGCTCATCGCATCCCCTCCGTTCACCCCTGCGATCTTGCCCAAGGCGGGGGCGGCCGCAAGCCCTGTTGACCCTGCCTGCGGCCCCCGCCAAGTTGCCGTCATGACCTTCGCATCCCGCCTGACCCGCCAGCCCATCCCCCATGACGCCGACGCGGGGGCCGAGGCGGCGCGCGCCTTTGCCGATCTGGGGCCGGACCTCGCGGGGCTGCTGGCGGGGACGGCGGGGTGCAGCCCCTACCTCAACGGCCTGATGACGCGCGAGGAGGCGTGGCTGCGCGCGGCGCTGGCCGTTGCGCCGGAGGCGGCGGCAGAGGCGGAACTGGCCGCATTGGCCCCGGTGGTGCTGGCCGATCTGCCCGGCGCGCTGCGGCAGGCGAAACGGCGGCTGGCGCTGCTGACGGCGCTGGCCGATCTGGGGGGCGTCTGGCCGCTGGAAACGGTCACGGGCACGCTCACGCGGCTGGCCGACACCGCGGTGGATCTGGCCATGAAGGCGCTGGTGGGCGAGGAAATCCGCCGCGGCAAGCTGCCGGGGCAGGGGCCGGACGACGTGGCGGCGGCGGGGGGGATGGTTGCGCTCGCCATGGGCAAGATGGGGGCGGCGGAGCTGAACTATTCCTCCGACATCGACCTGATCTGCCTTTTCGACGAAACCCGCTATCCGGGCGAGGAACAGGACGCCCGCGCCGCCTTCATCCGCGTCACCCGCAAGATGGCGGCGATGCTGTCGGACATGACCGGCGAGGGCTATGTCTTCCGCACCGACCTGCGCCTGCGCCCCGACGCCAGCGTGACGCCGGTGTGCCTGTCGATGGCGGCGGCGGAAACCTATTACGAATCGGTCGGCCGCACCTGGGAACGCGCGGCCTATATCAAGGCGCGGCCCTGCGGCGGCGATCTGGCGGCGGGGGACCGTTTCCTGAAGGTGCTGACCCCCTTCGTCTGGCGCCGCCACCTCGATTTCGCTGCGATCCAGGATACTTACGACATGCGGCTGCGCATCCGCGATCACAAGGGCCTTGCCGGGCCGGTGGCGATCGAGGGGCACAACATGAAGCTCGGCATCGGCGGCATCCGGGAAATCGAGTTCTTCACCCAGACCCGCCAGCTGATCGCCGGCGGGCGCGACCCCTCCTTGCGCGACCGCACCACGGTGGGCGGCCTTGCGGCGCTGGCGGCGAAAGGGTGGGTGCCCGAGGCCACGGCGGCGGAACTGACCGATCTTTACCGCGCGCACCGCGAGGTGGAACACCGCCTGCAGATGGTGCAGGACGCCCAGACCCATCTGATGCCCGCCACGCCCGAAGGGGTGGACCGCATCGCGCGCTTCTGCGGCGAGGGCGACACCGCGCGCTTCCGCGACGCCCTGCGCGGGCGCATCGACCGCGTGGCCGAACTGACCGAAGGCTTCTTCGCCCCCGGAGAGGCCGAGGCGGGCCCCGAACTTACCCCCCGCATGGCGGAAATCGTCGAGGGCTGGCGCGCCTATCCGGCGATGCGGTCGCAGCGCGCGGTGCAGATCTTCCGCCGCCTGCGCCCGCAACTGCTGCGCCGGCTGATGCGCGCGGCCAACCCCGAAGAGGCGCTGGTGGCGCTGGACGGGTTCCTTGCCGGGCTGCCCGCCGGGGTGCAGCTTTTCTCGCTGTTCGAGGCCAACCCGCAACTGGTGGACCTGATCGTCGACATCGCCGGCACCGCGCCCGCGCTGGCGCGGCATCTGGCGCGCAATTCCTCGGTGCTGGATGCGGTGATCGGGGGGGCGTTCTTCGCGCCCTGGCCGGGCACGGCGACGCTGGCGGCGGATCTGGCGGCGAAGCTGGCCGAGACGGCGGATTACGAGAAAAAGCTCGACGTGGCGCGGGTCTGGCGGCGGGAATGGCATTTCCGTATCGGCGTGCACCACCTGCGCGGGCTGATCGACGCCTTCGAGGCGGGCAAGCAATATGCCGATCTGGCGGAGGCGGTGCTGGCCGCGATCTGGACCCCGGTGGCGGCGGAATTCGCCCGCAAGCACGGGCCCATGCCGGGGCGCGGCGCGGTGGTGGTGGGGATGGGCAGCCTCGGCGCCGGGCGGCTCAGCGCGGGGTCCGACCTCGACCTGATCGTGATCTGCGACGCGCAGGGGGTGGAGGCGTCGGAGGGCCCGCGCCCGCTGGCGTCGCGGGCCTATTATGCACGGCTGACGCAGGCGCTGGTGACGGCGCTGACCGCGCCGATGGCGGCGGGGCGGCTTTACGAGGTGGACATGCGCCTGCGCCCCTCGGGCCGGCAGGGGCCGGTGGCGACCGCGCTTGCGGCCTTTGCCGACTACCAGCAGACCGAGGCCTGGACATGGGAACACCTTGCGCTCACCCGCGCGCGGCCCGTCGCCGGCAACATGGATCTGGGCGCAGAGGTCGAGGCGCTGCGCCGCGACCTGCTGGCCGCCAAGGGGCAGGGCGCCCGCGTCATCCCCGACGTGGCCGGGATGCGCGCCCGCCTCGCCGCCGCCAAGCCCGGCGGCGGGTGGGAGGCGAAGGCGGGCCCCGGCCATATCATGGACATCGAACTGCTGGCCCAGACCGCCGCCCTGCGCGCCGCGAACCCGGCCCGGCGGCTGGAGGCGCAGTTGCGCGCAGGCGTGCGGTCGGGGTTCCTGTCGCGCGAGGACGAGGGGGCGTTGCTGGCGGCCTATCGGCTGCTCTGGCGGTTGCAGGCGGGCACGCGGCTTCTGTCGGAAACCGTTCTCGACCCCGATACATTGGGCGAGGGCGGGCGGGCCTTCATCCTGCGCGAATGCGGCGCGGCGGACATGGCCGAACTGGCGGCGATGCTGGACCGGTTGACGGCAGCGGCGGCGGCGGTGATCGACGGGCACCTGCCCGTCGAGGCCGCGGCTTAGGGCGGATCGGCCTTCATTTCCTCCGCCCTGTCTGGCGAAGGCGCGCGCCTTCGCCATATCCTGCCGGTCCCGCTGCCCCGGCCGGGGGCCCCAAACCCCCGGCCCGCGCCCGCCCCGCCCATGGCGGGCGCTGGCCTCTTGTTTCCGGGGACTCACGGTTTCCAGCGGCACCGCCGCGCGACGGGCTGGGGAAACGCGGTGCGTTTCCTGATCCCGTCCGGCCCGATGGCTGTGTGAATATCGGTCCGCCTCGGGCTGGACCGCATTTTCTGCAACGCGGCATTGCGTCACGTGCAAGCCTTTGTGCCAGATCCGCCCGATCCGTAGACATCAGCGATACATCTGTGGGAGATACCTGCACATAGAGGCCATATGGTTGCGTCCACTGCATGGCAGGCTTTCCCGCCGCGCCCTTGCAATGTCAGTAGCATCCCCCTAATTTCTGCATCACAGCATGACAGGAAAGGACCTACACCATGGTGCACAACGTCGAAGTTCAGTCCGCGGTCTCGCAAGCCCGCCGTCTCCGCGCCGAATACGTCGCGCAACTGATCCGCAGCCTCTTCGTGCGGACCCCGGCTGCCCCGGTCCACGCCAAGACGGCGTGACCCCATGACGGCCGATTGTTTCCCGATCGACAGAAAACCCCGGAAATGATCCGGGGTTTTCGCATTTAGACCACAATCCGCGCCGATCCTGTCATCAGAGCAGCAGGGGCAAAGCCCCGGAGGATGACAGATGAACCTGCACCGCCTTATCGCCCTGACCGGCCTCATGGCCAGCCTCGCGGCTTGCGCCGCCCCCGATGTGGCCAGCCGCAGCACCCAGGCCCCCGCCCTTCTGGATACGGCCGCCACCGAAGCCCCCGCCCCCACCCTCCGCCATGACGTGCGCGCCGTGCATGTGACCGTGCCGCGCGACCTGCGGGTGTCGGAGGCGAACGTCTATTACCCCCTCGCCGATATCGTCTGGCGCGGCGAGGCGCGCGGCGACCGCCACGCCCAGGTCGAGGCGATCCTGCAAGAGGCCTTCGCCCGCGGCACCGAGGGCATGGACAAGGGCGCCCCGGTGATCGTCGAGGCGGAACTGACCCGGTTCCATGCGCTGACCGAAAAGACCCGCTATTCCTTCGGCGGCGTGCACGCGATCCGTTTCCGCCTGACGCTGCGCGATGCGCTGACGGGCGCGGTGATGGGCGCGCCGCAGATGGTCGCGGCCGACATCAAGGCCGCCGGCGGCCAGCGCGCGCTGGAAGAGGAAAGCCGCGGCCTGACGCAGCGGGTGGTGATCGTGAACGAACTCTCGCAGGCGATCCGCGCCGCGCTGTCGCGCCCGCCCGCCGCCGCCCCGCGCCACGCCCCCGACGGGCCCGCGGCGCCGGCGCTGACCTCGCGGCTGAACGACGACCTGCGGCTGACGCTGGCGGCGGTGTCGATGAAGAACATGCAGGTGGCGCCCGGGGCCGAGTGACCCCTTTTGCCGCCCGCGCGGACAGGGTAGAGGGGGGGCATGACGCCCCCCCTTTCGCATCCCGCCCATCCCCCCGGCCTTCCCACCGTCCGCCTGCGCCCCAAGGCCGAGGCGCGCGCGATCCGTCACGGCTTTCCCTGGGTCTATGCCGACGAACTCGTGACCGACCGGCGCACCCAGGGGCTGCGCCCCGGCACGCTCGCCGTGCTGGAGGATGCGGACCGCCGTCCCCTCGGGCTGGTGACGGTCAACCCCGCCTCGCGCATCATCGCCCGCATGCTCGACCGCGATCCGGCGGCGGTGGTGGATCAGGGCTGGTTCGCCGCCCGCCTGACCCGCGCGCTGGCGCTGCGCGAACGGCTCTACGACGCGCCCTTCTACCGGCTGGTCCATGCCGAGGCGGACGGGCTGCCCGGCGTGGTGATCGACCGTTTCGGCGATCTGGCGGTGATCCAGCCCAATGCCGCCTGGGCCGAGGCGCATCTGGACGCGCTGGTCGCGGCGCTGGTGGCGGTGACGGGCGTCGTCCGCGTGGTCAAGAACGGGACGGGCCGCGCCCGGGGGCTGGAAGGGCTGCCCGAGGAAACGCTGGTTCTGCGCGGCACGGTGGACGGGCCGGTCGAGGTGCCGATGAACGGCGCGATCTACCTTGCCGATGTCCTGGGGGGCCAGAAGACCGGCCTTTTCTATGACCAGCGCCCCAACCATGCCTTCGCCGCGCGGCTGGCGCGCGGGGCGCGGGTGCTGGATGTGTTCGCACATGTCGGCGGCTTCGGGCTGGCGGCGCTGGCGGGGGGCGCGGACAGCGCGCTGGCGGTGGATGGATCGGCCGCGGCGCTGGCGCTGGCGGAACGGGGGGCGGCGGCGGGCGGTTTCGCCGACCGTTTCGCCACCCGGCAGGGCGATGCCTTCGCCACGCTGGAAACGCTGGCGACCGAGGGCGCGCGGTTCGATCTGGTGATCTGCGACCCGCCCGCCTTCGCCCCCGCCAAACCGGCGCTGGAGGCGGGGTTGCGCGCCTATGAACGTGTCGCGCGGCTGGCGGCGCCGCTGGTCGCGCCGGGGGGCTACCTCGTGCTCTGTTCGTGCTCGCATGCCGCCGACCTGACGGCGTTCCGCAACGCCTCGGCCCGCGGGATCGGACGGGCGGGGCGGCGGGGGCAGATATTGCACACAGGGTTCGCCGGGCCCGACCACCCGGTGCTGCCGCAACTGGCCGAATCGGGCTACCTCAAGGCGCTGTTCTTCCGGCTGGACGGATGAAGGCGGTTCTCGACGCCTGCGTGCTCTACCCCACCGTGCTGCGCGAGATCCTGACGGGCGCTGCGGCGGCGGGGCTTTACACCCCGCTCTGGTCCGCGCGTATCCTTGAAGAATGGGCGCGCGCCACCCGCAAACTGGGCCCCGGCGCCGAGGATCAGGCCCGGGCAGAGGCCGCCGCGCTGGCCCGCGCCTTTCCCGCCGCGATGGTGGCGCCGCAACCGGGCCTCGAATCGCGCCTGCACCTGCCGGACGAAAACGACATCCACGTGCTGGCCGCCGCGATCGCCGGCGGGGCGGATGCCATCGTCACCTTCAACCGCGCCGATTTCCCGCAAGGTACGCTGGCGGCCGAAGGGCTGACGCGGCGCGAGCCCGACGGTTTCCTGTGGGAACTCGCCTCGCACCACCCCGGGACGATGGCGCAGGTGGTCGAGGATGTCCGCGCCCGGGCCGAGGCGATCCTGGCCGCGCCGCAACCCCTGCGCCCGCTGCTCAAACGCGCGCGGCTGCCCCGGCTGGCGAAGCTGCTGGCGGGGTAGGGGCACTTGCCCCGCGGCGGTGCGGGTGGAGGGGGCAGGAGCCTCCGGCGGGGATATTTAGGGACAGAAAATGAAGCAGGTGGATCCTGAACGAGACCTGATCACTTTCTGTCCCCAAATATCCCGGGGGTCCGGGGGCTGGCCCCCGGCGCCGACCTTTCCGCCGGACATGCGGTCAGAGATTCACCCCCGCGGCACCAGCCCCCATTGCGCCTCGCGCGCCTCGATCGCGGCGATGCGGTCGGCGGCGGCGGGGTGGCTCATCAGCCAGGCGGGCACCGCACCCTCGCGCAGGCCGGTCAGCCCCGGCAGCTTGCGGAACAGCGACTTCTGCGGCGCGGTGCCGATCCCGGCCTTGACCAGCAGCGCCGCGGCCCAGGCGTCGGCCTCGTATTCGTCGCCGCGCGACAGCCGCGCCGCCAGGGCCCCCGTCACCAGCCGTGCCACCATCACCGCCAGAAGCGGCCCCACCACCGGCACCGCGCGCAGGATCAGCGCCACCAGCGTGACGAACACCGCGTTCTGGCCCGAAAAGTCGATCATCCGCCGCCGGGTATGGCCAAGCGCGACATGGCCCAGTTCATGGGCGATGACGCTGGCGATTTCCTCGGCCGTGACCTCGCCCCTGCGATAGCGCTGATAGAAGCCGCGGGTGATGTAGATCTGCCCGTCGGGCGCGGCGAGGCCGTTCACGGGCTCGACCTCGAACAGGTTCACGGTGATCTTCGGCAGGTCCAGCGCCTCGGCCAGCCGCGCGGCCTGCCGGCGCAGTTCGGGGTCGGCCAGTTCCGCCGCGTTTTCGGCCAGCATCTTCCGCGTCCGCCAGGCGGAGAACCAGTACATCGCCATGGCGTAGAGGATGGCGAGAAGGATGGGTGCGAACTTGAGCATGCCCCCGATATGGCCCCTGCGGGGCCGCGGGTAAAGGTCATGCTGGGGGACGGGTGCGGGAAAACCGCGCCGCGGGGCTCAGCCGCCCCAGGTGCGGACGGGGCCGCAATCCATATGCACGAAGTTGGAGCGCGAATAGCGCCCCACACCGCCCGAGGCGCAGGCCTCTGCCGCGCGGGCCATCTGGCTGACCGACCGCGACTTGAGCCGCAGGTCGGCGGCCTGGCCCTTCATGTGCAGCGAATTGCGCGCCACCCCGCTGGAGCGCGAGCGCAGCGCGGCGTTGGTCTGCGGCGAGCGGTAGCCCGACAGCAGCATGTAGGGTTCCGTCACGTCCATCAGGTTGTGCGCGGCGGCCATGATGTCGATCGTGCGGGCGTCCATCTTCATGGTGCTGCCGGTGCGCACGTCGCGCATGAAGTGGTTGATCTCTGCCATCGCCTCGGGGATGTACTTGCCGTCGATCCAGTAGATGGTGTCGAGGCTTTCGCCCGAGCGGCCGGAATACATGCGCACCCGCCGGACGTCGCCGGCCCCGCGCAGCAGCCCGAAAGCGTTGGAATAGGTGGGTGCCGCCGCCACGATGCCCGCAGCAAAGATGCCAAGCAGCCTGCGCCGCGAGATGCCAGAATCAGCCGTCGTCGTCATTTCTTGCCTGTCCCGTTGCGGCTGATGCTGTCTTGCGACAGCGCCGCTTTTGTTCTGCCTTCGTCTTGCATCCCCAAATGCTGGCTTTCTATGGCACGGAAAGATTCGCAACCCAACCCTCCTGTTCCTTTCGGATGACCGTTTTTCCATCGATCGGCAAAAATTTGCTGAACGCGCGGGCGCGGGGGCCGGTGGCGGCGCGGGCTGCGGCGGGGATGCCGCAGTGCCGCGGTTTCCGCGGCGCGCCCGGGTGCGGCGAATTGCGCGATGCGCGGCAAGCCGTTAGGGTCGGCCACCGGGTGCCCGTTTCGCGGGCGGATCAGGCGGGGCGCGCGCAGGCCCCCGGGAAAGGACGCATCATGCTGGCAGCCGCTTCGCGCCGCTTTCGCCATGGCACCGCGCTGGCGCTGGTGGCGCTTCTGGGCGGCGCGCCGGGGGGGCTGGCGCAGGCCGTGGCGCCTGTGACCCTGACGCAGGCACCCCTGATCCGGGCGCCCCTGCCGGCAGAGGCGGCCTTCGGTCAGGCGGTGGCCGCCGCGGCGGCGGAGGATGAGGCGGTCGCCGGTTTCTACCGCGACCGCGGCTATCGCCCGCTCTGGACCGGGGCGGCGGATGCGGGGCGGCGCGCGGCGCTGCTGGCGGCGCTCGACGGCGCGGGGCTGCATGCGCTGCCCGAGGGGCGGCACGACGCGGCGGCGCTGGTGCGGCAGTTCCAGGCGGCGGCGACCGAGGGTGACCGGGGCCGGGCCGAGGTCGCGATGACCCGCGCCTTCCTGTCCTACGCGCGCGAGGTGCAGAGCGGCATCCTGACGCCGGGCAAGATCGACAAGGGCATCGTGCGCGAGGTGCCGCTGCGCGACCGGCGCGAACAACTCGACGCCTTTGCCGCCGCCGACCCGGTGGATTTCCTGCGCGCGCTGCCGCCGCAGCACCCGGAATATGCACGGCTGGTCAAGGCGCGGCTGGCGCTGCTCTCGGCTGTCGAGCGCGGCGGGTGGGGCCCCGCGGTGCCCGCCAAGGCGCTGCGCCCCGGCCAGCAGGGGCAGGCGGTGGTGGCGCTGCGCGACCGGCTGATGCGGATGGGCTATCTGGGCCGGACCGCGACGCAGATCTATGACGCCGCGATCCAGGCGGCGGTGCAGGAATTCCAGTTCGACCACGGGCTGACCGCCGATGGCGTGGCCGGCGAGGCGACGCTGGCAGAGATCAACCAGCCCCCCGTCGCCCGCCTGCGCGCGGTGACGGTGGCGATGGAACGCGAACGCTGGACCAATATCGAGCGCGGGAAACGGCACATCTGGGTCAACCTCACCGATTTCTCGGCCAAGATCGTCGATGACGGCAAGGTCACGTTCGCGACCCGCGCGGTGGTGGGGTCCACCATCGCCGACAAGCGCACCCCCGAATTCTCGCACCGCATGACCTATATGGAGGTCAACCCCGACTGGACGGTGCCGCCCGGGATCATTCGGCGCGACTACCTGCCGCGGTTGCAGGCGAACCCCGGCGCGCTCGGCCATCTTCAGGTGGTCGATTCGCGCGGGCGGGTGGTGCCGCGCAGCGCGGTGAATTTCGCCGCCTATACCGCCGGCAACTTCCCCTACAACCTGCGCCAGCCGCCGGGGCCGACCAACTCGCTCGGCCGGGTGAAGTTCATGTTCCCCAATCCCTGGTCGATCTACCTGCACGACACGCCGGAAAAGCACCTGTTCCAGCGCGAGTCGCGGGCCTATTCCTCGGGCTGCGTGCGGCTGAACGACCCTTTCGACTTCGCCTATATCCTGCTCGCCCCGCAGGAGGCCGACCCGCGGGCCGCCTTCCACCGCGTGCTCGACAGCGGGCGGCAGGAACGCATCTTCCTCAAGGAACCGGTGCCGGTGCATCTGGAATACCGCACCGCCTTCACCACCGCCAAGGGCCGGGTGAACTATCGCCGCGACATCTATGGGCGCGACGCCGCGATCTGGCAGGCGCTGGCCGACGCCGGGGTGGCGCAGGTGGCCGAAGGCGGCTAAACCCGTCGCCGGGGCACGGGGCCCCGGTGGGGAAAGCCGATGGCATACAGCATCCGCGAAATCGCGGCCGCCCTTGGCGCGCAGGCCGAAGGCGCGCTGGACCTGAGGGTTGCGCGCGTGTCCGAACCCGCGAGCGCCGGGCCCGATGCGCTGGCGCTGGCGATGGACCCGAAATATGCCGATGGCCTGGCAAAGGGGCAGGCGCGCGCGGCGCTGGTCTGGCCGGGGGCGGACTGGCGCGCGCTCGGGCTCGAGGCCGCGATCGTGGTGCCCCGGCCGCGGCTGGCGATGGCGGGGCTGACGCGGGCCTTCGACCCCGGCCCGGCCATCGCGCCGGGCATCCATCCGCTGGCGGTGGTGGACCCCGGCGCGCAGATCGGCGCGGGCGTGGCCATCGGCCCCTTCGTCACCATCGCCGCCGGCGCCGTCATCGGCCCGCGCGCCCGCATCGCCGCCCATTGCAGCATCGGCCCCGACGCCCGCATCGGCGCGGATGCGCTGTTGCTGGACCGGGTGTTCATCGGCCGGGGCGTCACCATCGGCGACCGCTTCATCGCCCAACCCGGGGCGGTGGTCGGGGCGGACGGGTTTTCCTTCGTCACCCCCGAGAAGTCGGGGGTCGAGGAAATCCGCGGTACGCTCGGCCAGCGCGACCGGATCCGCCAGCAAAGCTGGCAGCGCATCCATTCGCTCGGCGCCGTGACCCTTGGGGATGATGTCGAAATCGGCGCGAACAGCACCATCGACCGCGGCACGATCCGCGATACGGCGGTGGGATCGGGGACGAAACTCGACAACCTCGTGCATATCGGCCACAACGTGCAGGTCGGGCGCGACTGCCTTCTGTGCGCGCAGGTCGGCATCGCCGGATCGTCGCGGATCGGCGACCGGGTGGTGCTGGCGGGCCAATGCGGGGTCAACGACAACATCTTCGTCGGCGACGACGTGATCGCGGGCGGGGCCAGCAAGATCTTCACCAATGTGCCCGCCGGCCGGGTGGTGCTGGGCAGCCCGGCGGTGAAGATGGAAACCCAGATCGAGATCAACAAGGCGTTGCGCCGCCTGCCGCGGCTGGCCGCTGTCGTGACGGCGTTGCAGAAAGCGGTTTCAAAAGACGGCGAAGCGGGCTAGATCGCCCGCAAAAGCAGGCACAAGCGGAGAGGTGACATGGCCGAGAGCGTGAAGGACCGGGTGATCGCCATCATCGCCGAACAGGCGGTGCTGGACGTGGCCGACGTATCCCCCGCGATGACCCTGGAGGCACTGGGGATCGACAGCCTGGGGCTGGTGGAATCGATCTTCGCCATCGAAGAGGCGTTCGACATCACCGTCCCCTTCAACGCCAACGAACCCTCGCAGAGCGATTTCGACATCTCTTCGGTGGCGGCGATCATCGCCGCGGTCGAGGCGCTGGTGGCCGAACAGCACGGATGAGGCGGGTCGTCATCACCGGGGCGGGCACCGTCAACGCGCTGGCCCATGACGTGGCCGGCACCTTCGCCGCCTTCCGCGAGGGGCGCTGCGGGATTTCCGAACTCGACATCCGCGACAAGGACCGGCTTGGCGTGCGCATCGGCGGGCAGGTCCATGGCTGGGACCCCGAGGCGCATTTCAACCGCCAGCAGATCGCGCTTTACGACAAGTTCACCCAGTTCACCCTTCTGGCCGCGCGCGAGGCGATCGAGCAATCGGGGCTGGTGTTCGGGGACGACCTGTCGCTGGCCTCGGGCGTGGTGCTCGGCACCGCGGGCGGGGGCGTGAACACCTGGGATGAAAATTACCGCGCGGTCTATGAGGAAGGGAAGAACCGCGTCCATCCCTTCGTCGTGCCGAAACTGATGAACAATGCCGCCGCAAGCCATGTCAGCATGGAATGGAACCTGCGCGGCCCCACCTTCACCGTGGCCACCGCCTGCGCCAGTTCCAACCATGCGATGGGGCTGGCGTTCCAGCTGGTCCGGTCCGGCGCCGCGCGGGCGATGGTGACGGGCGGGTCGGAATCCATGCTGTGCTTCGGCGGCGTCAAGGCGTGGGAGGGGCTGCGCGTCATGTCCAAGACCGCCTGCCGCCCGTTTTCGGCCAACCGCGACGGCATGGTGCAGGGCGAGGGCGCGGCGATCTATGTGTTCGAGGATTACGAACACGCCCGCGCGCGCGGCGCGCAGGTGCTGGCAGAGGTGGTGGGTTTCGCCATGTGTTCCGATGCGGGCGACATCGTGATGCCCTCGGCCCAGGGGGCGGAACGGGCGATCACCGGCTGTCTGCGCGATGCGCGGCTGAACCCCGAGGATGTGGGCTATATCAACGCCCATGGCACCGGCACGGCGGCCAACGACAAGACCGAATGCGCGGCGGTGGCCCATGCCTTCGGCCATCATGCCGACCGGCTGATGATGTCCTCCACCAAGGCGATGCACGGCCATTGCATCGGCGGCACGGGGGCGGTGGAACTGCTGGCCTGCCTTCTGGCGCTGAACGAGGGCGTGATCGCGCCGACCATCGGCTATGAGGAACCCGACCCCGAATGCGCGCTGGACGTGGTGCCCAATACCGCGCGCGAGGCGCGGGTGGATGCGGTGCTGTCGAACGCCTTCGCCTTCGGCGGCCTGAACGCGGTGATCGCGCTGCGCCGGGTATAGGGCGGGGCGGGAGCCCCGGCCTATGCTGCGGGCATGGAAAAGGGGCCTCGCGGGGCCCCTTCTTCTGTCGCGGGCGCGGACAGGCCGGGGCGCGCCCCGGCCCAAGGGCCGCTCATTCGGCGGGTTTCGCGGCCTCGGCCTCTTGCGCTTCCTTCGCGGCCTTGGCGATCACCTCGGCGGCCTTGGTGTTCGCGGCGACCACGGCGTCATAGCCCTTGGTGAAGCCCTTCAGCGACATGGTGAGCTTCACCTGCTGGTCCGGCGCCACCATCGGCACGATGGTGATCTCTGCCGCCTTGCCGCGGCGGAAAGCGTCCAGATCGGCCTGCGTGAACCCGACCCGCGCGACGCAGCCCACCGGGGCGCAGAAGGTGAACGGATAGCGTTTCGCCTGCCCGCCGTCGATGCGCATGGTGACGGCCTGCGTCAGCAGCGTTTCCAGCGGCGTCACGATGGTGCCGCCCATGACCGCCTCGCCGCCCTTGGGCATGTTGAACAGGCTGATTTCCGCCACCGGCCCGCCATTTGGGTCGTTGAGCCCCTGGAACAGCTCGCACGGGTCGGCCTCGAGCCCGGTGCGTTCGCAGGTCATCTGCCAGTCGTCGAAGGTTTCCGCGACATAGAGCCTGCCCGGGGCGTTCTCGTCCGCGACCGGCTCGCCGAGCGAGGGCGCGCCGGGGGCGGGTTCGGCCGCCTGCGGCTGTTCGGTGGGGGCGGGCGTTTCGGCCGGCGTTCCGCCGGACTGCGCCAGCGCCGCCGCCGGGGCCAGCGCGGCGCAGAGAACGAGGGCGAGGGGCAAGCTGCGATGGGTCATTCGAGGTTCCAAGCAAGGGTATCCGTTTGCGCCCGGGGTCTAGCACGCGCCGCCCCCGCTGTCAGTTCAGTTTTTCCTGATCGCCGGTGCGGGGCGTTCCGCCGCGGGTCCGATGCAGGGTGGAGCGGTGTCTGGCTGGGCACGTGAAGAAAAAGGGCCCGAAGGCCCTTTTCCGGTATCCTTGCTCCCTGTCGGACCGGCCGACTTATAGGGGCACGCTAGGGTTATTGAAGGGGGCCGTCAACGAAAAAGATTCGCGCCCGCCCGTGCCGTGCCCGGCAGGGAAAACCGTCCCGAAACCGGCGGCAGGGCGGAAAAAAAGCCGCGCCCGAGGGGGGCGCGGCAGTCTGACAGGGAGGAAGTACCGCCCCCGCCGCAAATCCCGGCACAGGGGGCGGGATCAGACTGGCACGGACGGGTTAACAATGTATTTTGCCATCGTTTCCCGCTATGCGGGACGGGACACAGACCGGGGCAGGGCAGGGCGAAAGGACGGGCGGCATGGCGGCGGACAGGATCTTCGTGGGCGGCGGGGGCGAGGGCTATGGCGCCCCGCAGCATCTTCTGCTCGGCTATGCCAACCGCCACGGGCTGGTCGCGGGCGCGACGGGCACCGGCAAGACGGTGACGCTGCAGGTGCTGGCAGAGGGCTTTTCCGCCGCGGGCGTGCCGGTGGTGCTGGCGGATGTGAAGGGCGATCTGGCGGGGCTCGCGCTGCCGGGGCGGGCCGAGGGCAAGCTGCACGAATCCTTCGCCAGACGCGCCGCGACCATCGGGCTCGACCTGCAGTATGCCGCCTGCCCGGTGGCGTTCTGGGACATCTGGGGCCGGCAGGGCCACCCGATCCGCGCCACGGTGGCGGAAATGGGGCCGCTTCTGCTGTCGCGCATGCTCGACCTGACCGAGGCGCAGGAGGGCGTGCTGAACATCGCCTTCCGGCTGGCCGACGACGAGGGGCTGCCGCTGCTGGATTTCAAGGATCTCGCAGCGATCCTCGCCTTCGTGGCGCAGAACACCGGCGCGCTGTCGAAAACCTGGGGCCATGTCGCGCCCGCCTCGGTCGGGGCGATCCAGCGGCGGCTCCTGGTGCTGGAAAACGAAGGGGGGGCGGCGCTGTTCGGCGAACCGGCGCTGGATCTGGCGGACCTGATGCGCGTGGATGCCGCGGGCCGGGGCATGGTCAACATCATCGCCGCCGACCGCCTGATGCAGAGCCCGCGGCTTTACGCCACCTTCCTGCTGTGGCTGCTGTCGGACCTGTTCGAAAGCCTGCCCGAGGTGGGCGACCCGGAAAAGCCGAAGCTGGTGTTCTTCTTCGACGAGGCGCATCTGCTGTTCGACGGCGCGCCGAAGGCGCTGATCGACAAGGTGGAACAGGTGGCGCGGCTGATCCGGTCCAAGGGCGTGGGGGTTTATTTCGTCACCCAGAACCCCGCCGACGTGCCCGAGGCGATCCTCGGCCAGCTCGGCAACCGGGTGCAGCACGCGCTGCGCGCCTTCACCGCGAAGGACCAGAAGAACCTGCGGCTGGCGGCGCAGAACTACCGCGCCAATCCCCGCTTCGCCATCGAGGACGCGATCCGCGAGGTCGGCACCGGCGAGGCGGTGACGTCCTTTCTGGAACCCAAGGGGGTGCCGGGGGTGGCCGAACGCACGCTGGTGCGCCCGCCGTCGTCGCAACTGGGGCCGATCACCGCGGACGAACGCGCGGCGCTGATCGCCGCCTCCGCCCTGCGGGGGAAATACGAACAGGTCATCGACCGCGATTCGGCGCATGAGATGCTGGCGCGGCGCGCCGAGGCCGCCGCCCGCGACGCCGAAGCCGCGGAAGCCGCCGAGGCGCGCGCGGCGGAGGAAGAGCGCGAATTCCGTTCCGCCCGCCGCTATTCGGGCGGCAGCCGCAGCACCAGGGGCTATGACGGCACGGCGCCGAAGCCCCGCAGCGGCAAGGGCCGGTCCGACAGCGTGGGCGAGGTCTTCGCCAAGTCGGTCGCGCGGCAGTTGGGGTCGAAAACGGGGCAGGCGCTGGTGCGCGGGGTTCTGGGCAGCCTGTTCCGGGGGCGCTGACCGTCACCGGCGTCGCGGGCGGGGGCGTCGGGGGCCTCCGGCGGGGATATTCAGGGACAGAAAGTGAACAGGGGTGTGTGCAGAAATTGCGCCCCTTTCACTTTCTGTCTGAAAATATCCCGCGGGGGCGCCGGCTGGTGCGCCACTGGTTCGAGAACCAGCAGGCCACGGGGCGCGAAGCCCCGGTTCGAGAACCAGCAGGCCACGGGGCGCGAAGCCCCCGGCGCGCCCGTGGGAGGTTCTCATCCCCGCGCGGCTTTGCTAAAGCCCCATGGCGCATGCCCGCCAAGGGCCGGAGGGGACCGCATGACCACCATCAGCCTCACCAATACCCGCAGCCGCCGCAAGGAGGTGTTCGTGCCGCTCGACCCGGCGAATGTGCGGATGTATGTCTGCGGGCCCACCGTCTATGACCGCGCGCATATCGGCAATGCGCGCCCGGTGGTGGTGTTCGACGTGCTGTTTCGCCTGCTGCGCCATGTCTATGGCGCGGATCACGTCACCTATGTGCGCAACTTCACCGATGTGGACGACAAGATCAATGCGCGCGCGGCGGAAACCGGGCGTGCGATCCGCGACATCACCGACGAGACCATCGCCTGGTATCACGCCGACATGGACGCGCTCGGCGCGCTGCGGCCCACGGTGGAACCGCGGGCGACGGAATGGATCGGGGCGATGGTGGCCATGATCGCGGATCTGGTCGCGCGCGGGCATGCCTATGTGGCGGAAGGCCATGTGCTGTTCGACGTGCGGTCCTACCCCGATTACGGGCGGCTGTCGGGGCGCAGCCTCGACGACATGATCGCGGGCGCGCGGGTCGAGGTCGCGCCCTTCAAGCGCGACCCGATGGATTTCGTGCTGTGGAAACCCTCGGCGGGCGATCAGCCGGGCTGGGACAGCCCCTGGGGCTTCGGGCGGCCGGGCTGGCATATCGAATGCTCGGCCATGAGCCATGAGTTGCTGGGCGAAAGCTTCGACATCCACGCCGGCGGCATCGACCTGCAATTCCCCCACCATGAGAACGAGATCGCGCAAAGCTGCTGCGCCCATCCCGAGGGGCATTTCGCCCGCTACTGGCTGCACAACGAGATGTTGCAGGTGGAGGGGAAGAAGATGTCGAAATCGCTCGGCAATTTCTTCACCGTGCGGGACCTGCTGGACCGGGGCTATCCGGGCGAGGTGATCCGCATGGTCTATCTGGGCACGCATTACGGCCGGCCGATGGACTGGACGGCGGAAAAGGCCGCGCAGGCCGAGGCGGTGTTGCGCAAGTGGCGCGGCCTTGTCGCGGGCGCCGCCCCCGCGCCGGGCCCGGCGCCCGCCGTTCTGGCGGCGCTGGCCGACGACCTCAATACCGCGGGCGCGATCGCGGCGCTGCATGCGCTGGCGCAGGCGGGGGACGGGCCGGGGCTGCTGGCATCGGCGCGGCTTCTGGGGCTGCTGGAGCCGCAGATGGGTGCCTGGGCAGAGGCGGCGGGGCCGACGGAGGATGTGGCGGCGCTGATCGGGGAACTGCTGGCGGCGCGGGCGGCGGCGCGCAAGGCGAAGGATTTCGCGCGGGCCGATGCGTTGCGCGACGGTTTTGCCGCGGCGGGGGTGGTGGTGAAGGACACGCCCCAGGGCACGGAATGGGAACTGGCCCCCGGTTTCGATGCGGAGCGGCTGCGGGCGCTGCGATGACCGCGCCGGGGGGCCTTGCCGCCTGCGCGGGGCTGGTGGAACGGGGCGACCCCGACCGTTTCCGCGCCGCGATGGCCGCGCCGCTGGCGGCGCGGGCGCGGCTGATCCCGCTTTACGCGCTGAACCTCGAACTCGCCCGCGCGCCCTGGGCGAGTGCGGAGCCGATGCTGGCCGAGATGCGGTTGCAATGGTGGCGCGATGCGCTGGACGAGATCGGGCAGGGGGCCACACCCCGGGGGCACGAGGTGCTGGCCCCGGCGGCAGAGGTGATCCGCGCGGCGGGCATCCCGGTGGCGCTGTTCGACGCCATGGCAGAGGCGCGGCGGTGGGACATCTGGCGCGAGCCCTTCGCCGGCGAGGCCGCGCTGTGGGACCATCTCGATGCGACGGCGGGCAACCTGATGTGGGCCGCGGCCCTGGCGCTGGAGGCCCCTATGGGGGCGGAACCCGCGGTGCGCCGGTTCGCGCGCGGGGCGGGGCTGGCGGCCTGGCTGCGGGCGGTGCCGGCGCTGGCGGCGCGGGGGCGCCATCCGCTGCCCGACCCGGGCGATGCCGGGGCGCTGGCCCGCGCGGGGCTGGCCGATATCGCCGCCGCCCGGGCGGCGCGCGCCACCGTCCCGCGCCGCGCCGTGCCCGCGCTCTGGGCAGGCTGGCAGGCGCGGGCGATTCTGGCGCAGGCGGCGGCGGAACCGGGGCGGGTCGCGGCCGGGACGCTCGGCCTGTCGGAATTCGCGCAGCGCGGGGGCCTTCTGTGGCGGGCGTTCGCGGGGCGCTGGTAGCGCCATCACACATTTCGCCAAGGTGGTTGAATCCGCCCCCCGGACGGGCCAGATATGTGCGGTCAGGGGAAGGCCGGGCGCTGCCGACATGTACGGGGCCGGTGCCTTTCCGCCAGTGAAGGAACAGAGATGAATCAGGAACTCTCTCCCCGCTACCCGGTGCTGCCGCTGCGCGACATCGTGGTGTTCCCGCACATGATCGTGCCGCTGTTCGTGGGGCGCGAGAAATCGGTGCGGGCGCTCGAGGAGGTGATGACGGACGACCGCCAGATCCTGCTGTCGAGCCAGATCGACCCTTCGGTCGACGATCCCAAGGCCGAAGGCATCTACCGCGTCGGCGTGCTGGCCAATGTGCTCCAGCTGCTGAAACTGCCCGACGGCACCGTGAAGGTGCTGGTCGAGGGCAAGTCGCGCGTGCGCATCGTCGATTTCCTGCCCAACGACAACTTTTTCGAGGCGACCGCCGCGCCCTTGACCGAACTGCCGGGCGACGAGGCGTCGGTCGAGGCGATGGTGCGGTCGGTCGTCGAAGAATTCGAACGCTACGCCAAGATCAAGAAGAACATCCCCGAAGAGGCGCTTTCCGCCGTGTCCGAGGCGCATGACCCCGCGCGGCTGGCCGATCTGGTCGCGGGCCATCTGGGCATCAACGTGGGCCAGAAGCAGGACCTGCTGGAAACGCTCGACGTCGCGGAACGGCTGGAAAAGGTCTATGGCCAGATGCAGGGCGAAATGTCCGTCCTGCAGGTGGAAAAGAAGATCAAGTCGCGCGTCAAGACGCAGATGGAGCGGACGCAGCGCGAGTACTATCTGAATGAGCAGATGAAGGCCATCCAGAAGGAACTCGGCGACGGCGAGGACGGCCAGAACGAGATCGCGGAACTGGAAGAGCGGGTGAAGAACACCAAGCTGTCCAAGGAGGCCCGCGACAAGGTGGATGCCGAGATCCGCAAGCTCAAGACCATGAGCCCGATGTCGGCAGAGGCCACGGTGGTCAGGAACTACCTCGACTGGATCCTGGGCGTGCCCTGGGGCGTCAAGTCGCGCGTGCGCAAGGATCTGGGCAAGGCCGAGGCGGTGCTGGACGCCGACCACTACGGGCTGGAAAAGGTCAAGGAGCGGATCGTCGAATACCTCGCCGTGCAGGCGCGGTCGGACAAGCTCAAGGGCCCGATCCTGTGCCTCGTCGGCCCTCCGGGCGTCGGCAAGACCTCGCTCGGGCGCAGCGTGGCCAAGGCGACGGGGCGCGAGTTCATCCGCATCTCGCTTGGCGGGGTGCGCGACGAATCCGAAATCCGCGGCCACCGGCGGACCTATATCGGGTCCATGCCCGGCAAGATCATCCAGTCGATGAAAAAGGCCAAGACCACCAACCCGCTGATCCTGCTCGATGAAATCGACAAGATGGGGCAGGATTTCCGGGGCGACCCGGCCTCGGCGCTGCTGGAGGTGCTGGACCCGGAACAGAACTCGACCTTCGCCGACCACTATCTGGAGGTGGAATACGATCTGTCCAACGTGATGTTCATCACCACGGCGAACTCCTACAACATGCCCGGCCCGCTGATGGACCGGATGGAGATCATCCCGCTGGCGGGCTACACCGAGGACGAAAAGCGCGAGATCGCGAAACAGCACCTGATCCCCAAGCAGGTGGCGAACCACGGGCTGAAGAAGGGCGAATTCACCCTGACCGAGCCGGCGCTGACCGAGGTGATCCGCACCTATACCCGCGAGGCGGGGGTGCGGAACCTGGAACGCGAGATCGCCAAGCTGGCCCGCAAGGCCGTGACCGAGATCGTCAAGAAGAAGGACAAGGCCGTGGTCGTCACGCCCGAGTCGCTCGAAGGCTATCTGGGGGTGAAACGCTACCGCTATGGCCTGGCCGAGAAGGAGGATCAGGTGGGCGTCGTCACCGGGCTCGCCTGGACCTCGGTCGGGGGCGATCTGTTGCAGATCGAGGCGCTGAAGCTGCCCGGCAAGGGGCGGATGAAGACGACCGGGAAACTGGGCGACGTGATGAAGGAATCGATCGAGGCCGCGTCTTCGTTCGTACGCTCCATCGCGCCCTCGATCGGGGTGAAACCGCCGCGGTTCGAGACGCTGGACATCCACGTCCACGTGCCCGAAGGCGCGACGCCCAAGGACGGGCCTTCGGCGGGGATCGCGATGGTGACGTCGATCGTGTCCGTGCTCACCGGCATTCCGGTGCGCAAAGACGTGGCGATGACCGGCGAGGTCACGTTGCGCGGCAATGTGCTGGCCATCGGCGGGCTGAAGGAAAAACTTCTGGCGGCGCTGCGCGGGGGCATCACCACGGTGCTGATCCCCGAGGAAAACGCCAAGGACCTGCCCGAGATCCCCGAGAACGTGAAGGCGGGGCTGAAGATCATCCCCGTCAGCCACGTGCGCGAGGTGCTGGCCCAGGCGCTGGTCCGCCAGCCCGAGCCGGTGGAATGGGACGAGGCCGCCGAAGAGGCCGCGGCCCTGGCCCGCAAGACCAGCGACCCCGGCGCGGCGGGGCAGGTCGCGCACTGACCGTTTCGTGACGCGAAACGACGGGCCGCCCGGTTTCCGGGCGGCCCTTTGCGTTTGTGCCGCGATCCCTGCGCCACCAGCTTCTGCGGCGGGATGCCGGTTCGCCGGGGCTGGTTTCACGCGAGACTTGCGGCGCGCTGTCCGATGCTGTTTGCTTCATTCCAATAGCCTTTCAACAAAGGAGCGCCATCATGGCCAGAACCCCCCGAGCCGCCGCCGCTACCCCGAGGCCCCGCCGCCGCGCCGCTGCGGCCACCGAAGCCGGGACTGCCGCCGTTACCGCCGCCGCCGAAGAGGGCGGCGCGGACAAGTCGCTCACCGTCAAGTTGCTGATCGAGCGTGTCGTCGCCCGTACCGATCTGAAGAAGAAAGAGGCCAAGACCGCCGTCGAGGCCGCGCTTGCGGTCCTTGGCGATGCGATGGCCGCCGGCGAGACGCTGAACCTGCCGCCCTTCGGGAAGATGCGGGTGAACAGGAAGAAGGACAAGGCCAATGGCGAGTCGATGACGCTGCGCATGCGCCGTGGGTCGGGCGGCCGGTGGGGCGGTCAGAAAGCGGATGAAAACGCGAAAGAGCCCCTTGCGGCGGCGGACGAGTGAGGCTAATACCCCGCCCATCGGGCGATTAGCTCAGCGGTAGAGCGCTTCGTTCACATCGAAGATGTCAGCGGTTCAAATCCGTTATCGCCCACCATGTTTCCGAAGGCGTCAGGCCGGTCTCACCACCGCCTGGCGCCTTTTCCGTTCGGGCCCTGGGTCTTCCGGGCGGGCCCGGCGATGGCGCGGGGCCGCGGCGTTACCGGCGCCACGCCTGAAGGCGCGGCGCGCATCGCCTTTTCCTTCTCGGCCTCTGCCCTCGCCGCTGGAAAGCGCCGCGGGGCGTGCTGTCGGAAGGGGGCAGCAAGCATCGGCAGGCGGCTTGCAGGTTGCCGCGCCGTGGCGGACAGGCCCGGGCCGCGCGCCCCCTGCGGCAAGCGGCATTCCGCAACAGGGCGGTGCGGCGGGACCGCCGTGCCGCCAGCGCGGCCGATAAGGGGTTGGCTCAGCCCTTTCCCCCCGTCATGCTACAGTTCCCGCGATGCCGAACCTGTCCTCGAGGAGAAACCGGATGAAACGTCAAGCAACCCACCCCTTCGTCGGCGCCGTCGCCGCCATGGCGTTCTGCGCCGTTTCGGCCTCTGCGCAGGTCGTCGTGTCTTCCAAGATCGACACCGAGGGCGCGCTGCTCGGCAATATCATCCTTCAGGTGCTCGACGCGAACGGCATTGCGGTGACGGATCGGGTCTCGCTCGGCGCGACGCCGATCGTGCGCGCGGCCATCACGGCGGGCGAGATCGACATCTACCCCGAATATACCTCCAATGCGGGTTTCTTCTACAATGTCGCGGATGACCCGGCCTGGAGGAATGCCGATACCGCCTATGCATTGGCCCGGCAGCTCGACCATGACAATGCCCGCATCGTCTGGCTGCAACCGGCGCCGGCCAACAATACCTGGGCGGTCGCCATCACCAATACGCTTGCGGAATCGAGCGGTGTGGTCACGTTCTCCGACTTCGGGAAATACGTGGCGGACGGGGGCGCGGTGAAGCTTGCCGCCTCCGCCGAATTCGTCAATTCGGAATCCGCCCTGCCGGCTTTCCAGCAGGCCTACGGATTTTCATTGAACGCGGACCAGCTTGTCGTTCTGTCCGGGGGCGATACGGCGGCGACCATCGCGGCGGCGGCCCGGGGCACCGACGGGGTGAATGCCGCCATGGTCTACGGGACGGATGGCGCGATCGCGGCGGTGGGTCTGGTCGTTCTGCAAGACGACAAGGGCGTCCAGCCCGTCTATGAACCGGCCCCCATCATCCGCGAGGAGGTTCTGCGCGCCCACCCGGAAATCGAGACGCTGCTGGCGCCGGTGTTCGCGGGTCTGGATCTGGCGACGCTGCAAGGGTTGAACGGCAGGATACAGGTGGAGGGCGAGGCCGCATCCGATGTGGCGCGCGACTGGCTGACGCAGAGCGGCTTTCTGAAATAGGCCGATGGGGCGGCCCGGGCCGCCCCGCTTGCCCATGGCCGTATCTCCTCCGTCCCCTGCCGCCGTACCCGCCGTACCGGCCCCGCGCCTCGACAGGCTGGGGGTGATCGTCGCCCTGCTGGCCATGGCGGGGGCGGGGGTCTTGCCCTTCGCGGCCTTCAAGGCCAATCGCATCGTGCCGGGCGATCCGCTGTCCATCCTCGGCGCGCTGCCGTCCGGGCAGGCCGTCCTTCTGTATGGTGTCATCGCCGCGGGGGCATGCGTCGCGGTCCTTCGCGTGCGCAACCTCTGGCGTCTGGCCGCCGGGCTCTGCGTGATCGGGGCTTTGGCGCTGATGCTCGGCGCCGCGGCGAGCTTTCTGACGCCGGACGGGAACCGGGTCGCCCGGGTATCCCCGGCGGCAGGGTTCTGGCTGCTGGTCTTTGCCTTCGCCCTGATGGTCGCCGATGCGCTGGCGCGGCTGCGGCCGGGGCCCTGGACGCGGCTGGCCCTGCTGGTGCTGATCGCATCGGCGGGTGCGGCCCTGCTGTGGGGCGGGGTCTGGGGGGATGTGTCCATCCTCAGGGAATATGCCAGCCGCGGCGCGGCCTTCTGGGCAGAGGCGCGGACCCATGTCGTGCTGTCCCTCGGCTCGCTTGCCGCCGCGGCAGTGGTCGGCGTGCCGCTCGGCCTCTTCTGCCACCGCAGGCGGAGATTGCGCATCGGGGTGCTGAACGTCCTCAACGTGGTGCAGACCGTGCCGTCGATGGCGCTTTTCGGCCTTCTCATCGCGCCTTTGGCCTGGGTGGCGGCGCATGTGCCGGGGGCGGCGGCGCTTGGCGTTTCCGGCATCGGTTTCGCCCCGGCGATGGTGGCGCTGTTCGGCTATTCCCTGCTGCCCATCGTCGCGAACACCGTGGCGGGGCTGGACGCAGCACCCGAAACGGTGCGCGAGGCCGCGCGCGGCATGGGGATGACGCCGCGGCAGGTGTTGTTCGGGGCGGAACTGCCGCTGGCGCTGCCCGTCATCCTGACCGGCATCCGCATCGTTCTGGTGCAGAACATCGGCCTGGCCACCATCGCCGCGCTGATCGGGGGCGGGGGCTTCGGCGTCTTCGTGTTTCAGGGCATCGGCCAGACGGCGATGGATCTGGTCCTGCTCGGCGCGGTGCCGACGGTGGCGCTGGCCATCGCCGCGGCGGTCGTGCTGGACGCGATGGTGGACCTGACGGGGCCGCGAAAGGCCCGCGGCGCATGATAGAGATCGACAGGCTCAGCAAGGTCTATGGCGGCGTGCCGGTGGTGGACGACGTGTCCTTCACCATCGGCAGGGGCGACATCTGCGTCGTGGTCGGCACGTCGGGGTCGGGCAAGACCACGCTGATGCGCATGATCAACCGTCTGGTGGAGCCCACCGGCGGCAGCGTGCGCATCGGCGGGCAGGACACCAGGGCCTTCATCGGCCACGAACTGCGCCGCCGGATCGGCTATGTCATCCAGGGCAACGGGCTTTTCCCCCATCGCAGCGTCGCGCAGAATATCGCCACCGTGCCGCAACTGCTGCACTGGGAGCGGGCCCGCATCGCCGCGCGGGTGGATGAACTTCTGTCCCTTTTCCATCTCGATCCCGCCCGATACCGCGACCGTTTCCCGGGCGAGCTGTCGGGGGGCCAGCAACAGCGGGTCGGCGTGGCCCGGGCGCTGGCGGCCGAACCCGGGATCCTTCTGATGGACGAACCCTTCGGCGCGCTGGACCCCATCCTGCGCGGCAAGGCGCAGGCGGATCTGCTGGCGATCCAGCGGCGGTTCGGCACCACGGTCATGCTCGTGACCCATGACATGGACGAGGCCATGGCGCTTGGCAACAAGATCGCGGTGATGGACGGGGGCAGGCTGCTGCAATACGCCCCGCCGGCAGAGATCATCGCCCGGCCCGCGACCGGTTTCGTCGCAGACCTCATCGGCAGCGGCGACCGGCCGTTCCGCATGCTGGCGCTCGACACCGTGTTCAACCATGTCGAGCCCGGCACGGCGGCGGGCGATGCCATCGACGGCCATGCGAGCCTGCGGGATGCCTATGCCGAATGCCTCTGGTCCGGCCGCGATGCGCTGCCGGTCGTCCGCGACGGCCGGCGCATCGGGCGCATCACGCTTGCGACGCTGACGCGGCTGGCGGCACGGCCATGACCGGGATCGGCTGGCTGGTCCGCATCGCGGTGTTCCTGCTGCTCGCGCTGTTTCTGCTGACGCCGGAAAGCTTTGCGCCGCTGCTGCGGCCGCTTGCGCGGTACGGGGCGCCGGCGGTCTACAATCAGGGAAGCCTTCTCGGCATCACGGTCAGCCATCTGGGGATCACCTTGCTGGCGACGCTGGCGGCGACGGCGATCGCGGTGGGTCTGGCGATCCTCGTCACCCGGCCGTCGGGGGCCGAATTCCTGCCGCTGAGCCGCAGCATCGCCAATGTCGGGCAGACCTTTCCGCCGGTCGCGGTGCTGGCGCTGGTGGTGCCGGTTCTCGGCTTCGGGACCGCGCCCACGCTTGTGGCGCTGTTCCTCTATGCCCTGCTGCCGATATTCGAGAATGCGCTGGCGGGCCTGTCCAATATCCCGCGCGACGTGCGCGAGGCGGCGGAGGGCATGGGCATGACCGGCTGGCAGCGGCTGACGCGGGTCGAGCTTCCGCTGGCGTTTCCGGTCATGCTGACGGGGATCCGCATCGCCGCCGTCATCTCGCTGTCCACGGCCACGATCGGGTCGACCATCGCCGCACGGACATTGGGCGAGGTCATCATTGCCGGCCTTACCACCGCCAACACGGCCTTCGTCCTGCAAGGGGGCCTTGTCGTCGGCGTCTGCGCGGTATTGATCAACGATAGCCTGGGCGCCCTCGAGGGGTGGTTGCGGCGCAGGACCGGCAGGGCGGACGGGCGATGACGGTCCCGCGCCCTTCGCCACGGGCCGGCGGACGCAACGGCAGGGGCGATGCGCCGGGCAGGGCGCGGCTAACGGTTTGCCGGGGCGGGCAAGGCCGGATACATCGCCTGTGACAGAATCGTGAAACCTATATGAACCCGGGGTGAGCGCGCGTGACCGACCAGCATCTGCCGCCGAAAGTCAATCAATGGAAGACGCTCGACAAGGATCTGGGCCGGATCGTCGCGCTGGAACGCGCGACGGCGGCCATCGCGCGCCCGACGGTGGCGATCGGCCTTGCGCTGGTCTTTGTCGTGATCTGCGGCCTGGTCGCGGTGGCGGCCACCGGGATGGGGTCGGGCACGCTGGTCATCGTCGCGGCGGCGGTTTTCGGGGCCTATATGGCGCTGAACATCGGTGCGAACGACGTGGCCAACAACATGGGCCCCGCGGTGGGCGCCAAGGCGCTGACCATGGGCGGCGCGCTGGTCATCGCCGTGGTGTTCGAGACGGCGGGATCCCTGATCGCGGGGGGCGATGTGGTGTCCACCATTTCCGGCGGGATCGTAGCGCCGGCTGCGGTGGCCGACCCCGAGACCTTCATCCGGGCGATGATGGCGGCGCTGATCGCCGCGTCGGTCTGGCTCAACCTCGCGACATGGCTGGGCGCGCCGGTGTCGACCACCCATGCCATCGTCGGCGGGGTTCTGGGCGCGGGCGCGATGGCGGCGGGGTTCGGCGCCGTCCAGTGGGGGACGATGGGGCAGATCGCGGCCTCCTGGGTCATCTCGCCGGTGCTGGGCGGGTTTTTCGCCGCGCTTTTCCTCGCCTTCATCAAGCGGTTCGTCAACGATGCCGAGGACAAGCTCGGCGCGGCGCGGCTGTGGGTGCCGGTGCTGATCGGGCTGATGGCGGGCACCTTCACCGCCTATCTGGCGATGAAGGGGCTGAAGAGGCTGGTCGACGTGTCGATGCCGCAGGCGCTGGTGCTGGGGCTGGTCGTGGGCGTGGCGGTCTGGGCGGTGTTCCGCCCGGTGATCCGCCGCCGCGCCGCCGGGATGGAAAACCGCAAGCGCAGCCTGAAACAGCTGTTCGGCCTGCCGCTGATCGCCTCGGCGGCGCTGCTGTCCTTTGCCCATGGCGCCAATGACGTGGCCAATGCGGTGGGGCCGCTGGCGGCCATCGTGCATGCGGTCAAGGCGATGGATGCCAGCGAGGCGGTGGCGATCCCGCTGTGGGTCATGGGGATCGGCGCCTTCGGCATTTCCTTCGGCCTGCTGCTGTTCGGGCCCCGGCTGATCCGGCTGGTGGGGCAGGAGATCACCAAGCTCAACCAGATGCGCGCCTATTGCGTGGCGCTGTCGGCGGCGATCACGGTGATCGCGGCATCGGGGCTCGGGCTGCCGGTATCCTCGACGCATATCGCGGTGGGGGGCGTGTTCGGCGTGGGGTTCTACCGCGAATGGAACGCGGAACGCCGGGCGCGGATGCTGAACCTGCAAAAGGGCAAACCCGTGGCGCCCGACGAACGGCGCCGGCGCAAGCTGGTGCGGCGCGCGCATGTGATGGGCATCGCCGCCGCCTGGGTGGTGACGGTGCCGCTGACCGCGCTTTTGTCGGCGGTGCTGTTCTGGATGCTGGGTGCGGTCATCTGACGGGCAGGGCGGCGGCGCCCGGATGGCGCGGGCGGGGCTTGCGCCCCCGGGCCCCGGCGGGGTAGACAGCCCGGGCCCGGGTGATTAGCTCAGTTGGTAGAGCGCCTCGTTTACACCGAGGATGTCGGCGGTTCGAGTCCGTCATCACCCACCATTCCCGATGGGCGAGGCGCCCCCCGCGTCAGAAGATGAAGTCGCCCGTGTCGAACATGTCGAGCGTGGCGTTCCAGATGTGCAGGCGGCTGCCGTCTTCCATATTCACCACCACATCCGCGCCGACCTGCCGGGCCTGGGCCTGGAACTGCTCGATCGTCTGGATGCTGGCCACGGCGGTGAAATCCAGCCGGTCGACGCCGTTGCTCCAGTCGCGGATGACGGTTTCGCCGACCTCGGTGCCGACCACGAACACATCCGCGCCGCCGCCGCCGAACAGCACGTTGCGCCCCAACCCGCCGTCGATCCGGTCGTCGCCGAGCCCGCCGAAGATGATGTCGTCGCCGCCGCCGCCGAACAGCAGGTCATTGCCCGCATTGCCCAGAAGACGGTCGTTGCCGTTGTCGCCGTAAAGGGTGTCCTGGTCGGCGCCGCCGCGCAGCACGTCATTCCCCACGCCGCCATGGAGCAGATCGTTGCCCGTACCGCCGTGAAGCTTGTCGGCGCCGCCGCCGCCGGTGATGGTATCGGCCCCGCTGCTGCCGCGCAGGATGTCGTTGTCGTCGCCGCCATCGATCGAATCGTCGCCGCCGCCGCCGAAGATCATGTCCGCGCCCCCGGCCCCGAGCAGCGTGTCCTGGCCGTTGACGCCGCGAAGGGTGTCGTTGCCGTCCTGGCCCAGGATGCTGTCGTCGCCGATGCCGCCCTGGATGCTGTCGTCGCCGCTGCCGCCGTGAAGCGTATCGTTGCCCGTTCCGCCGGTGATGCGGTCGTTGTCGGCGCCGCCGTAAATCAGGTCGTGGCCAGCGCCGCCGCCGAGGCGGTCGTTGCCCTCGCCGCCGTCGATGGTGTCGTTGCCGCCATTGCCCGTCAGCGTGTCATTTCCGGCCCCGCCGGACATATCGTTGTCGAATTGGTCGCCGATGAAAAGGTTGTCCAGCGCGTCGCCGATATAGGGATTGTCGAAGACCTGATAGGGCGCATCCGTGATGCTGACCGACAGCGCCAACGCGCCGAGCAGTCCGGGTTCGCCGTTGGGGTAGTGGAAATAGATGGTCCCGCCGGACTCGAAGATCACGATATCCACCGCCTCGCCGAGCGGCACGAAGGCGACGCCGACCGTCAGCCCCGGCGTCGCGGTGCCCGAGCCGATATAGGTGACGGGATTGCCGTTGAAGGTGGAAATGCCGTTGTCGTCGGTGGCGAGGATCCCCTCGTCATCCAGCAATGCGCCGGTCTGCGCCGAGGTCAGCACACTCAGCAGAATCGTCTGGGTGTCGGACAGCAGATTGGCCGCCAGAAGCGTGCCCGTATAGCCGTAGACGGTAATGTTTGAAGTCGGCATGGCGTTACCCCGTATGGTTGAGTGGATTCGCTCTGGACACGCTTGGCGGGAATTGTGACCGAAATGGAGCGGAATCGGGGTGGTAACGGGGCGGTGAGGTTTTTAGTTGCATTCAAAATACATGTTCAACCTGTGGTTGTCGTTTCCGGCCGCGATCGCCCGCAATCCGGCCTGCTTCCAGGGGAACTCCGGCGGCGACGGCGGGATGGAAAACGGACGACGGCCCCTTTGTCCGGCCATCGGGGGAAGGCGCCGGGAGAGCGAGCTTTCCCCGCGGCCGCGCGGCCCGCCGCAGGGCAGGGGCCTATCGCGCCAGCGCCAGTTCCGCCCGCAGCCCGCCGAGCCTGCGGCTGTCGCTCAGCCGCAGCACGCCGCCGTGGCTGCGGGCGATGTCGGCGGCGATGGCCAGCCCCAGACCCGCGCCGCCGCCGCGGTTGGCGTTGCGCGCGCTGTCCAGCCGGGTGAAGGGGCGCAGCGCCTCTTCCCGCCGTTCGCGGGGGATGCCGGGGCCGTCGTCCTCGACCACCAGCCGCAATTCGCGCCCCGAGGTTTCCATGGACACTTCGGCCCGCGTGCCGTGGCGCACCGCATTGCCGATCAGGTTGCCGAGCGCACGCGCCACCGCATCGGGGCGCAGCTGCATGGTGACGGGTTCGGCGCCGGGGATCAGCGTCACCGGCTGGCCGGCGCGCCGCGCGCGGCCGACCACATCCTCGACCAGCGCCGACACATCGGTCTGCTGCGCCGCCTCGGTCGCGTCGCCGCGCGCGAAGGCGAGGAAGTCGTCGATGATCCGCTCCATCTCCGCCACATCGGCGGACAGCGCCTCGACCTCCTCGCCGTCGTCCAGCATGGCGAGGCCGAGCTTGAGCCGCGTCAGGGGCGTGCGCAGGTCGTGGCTGACCCCCGACAGCAGAAGCGTGCGCTGTTCGATCTGCCGCTCGATCCGGGCGCGCATCTCGACGAAGGCCGCGCCCGCCGCGCGCACCTCCTGCGCGCCGCGGGGTTTGTAGGGCAGCACGCGGCCTTTGCCGAACGCCTCTGCCGCATCGGCCAGCCGCTTGATCGGGCGCAGTTGCGCGCGCAGGAAGATATAGGCGATCACCGTCAGCAGGATCCCCGCGCCGATCATCAGCACCAGCAGCTGATGCGGGTTCGAGGCCGACAGCCGCCGCCGGTCCACCACCACCGCCAGCGGCCCCGGCCCCGCGTCGATCAGCACCCGCACCTCGCGCCGCCCCGTGACCGGATCGGTCACGGTCAGGTCCACGCCCCTGACCTCGGGCATGTCGGCATGCAGCGTGGCGATGATCGTGCGCCCCGAGATATCCCAGAACACCCGCCGGTCCCCGGGCGCCACCCCCGCGCCATCCGTCACCCGCAGCCGCATCGGCGCGGCCAGCCGGTCGGCCGCCGCCACCGCGCCCCCGGGCCAGTCGCCGGGCGGCACGGCGCGGGTTTCGGCCAGCACGGCGCGGATCTCTGCCTCCACCCCTTCGGTCATCTGCCGCGTCACCCCCTCGAAATGTCGTTGCAGGAAGGCTATGGACACCAGCAACTGGATCGTGACGATGGGCACGATCAGGATCAGCGCGGCGCGGCCGTAAAGGCCGCGTGGAAGCCGGGGGCGGGGCCAGTCCGTCATGCGCCGACCCTAGCCGCCCCGAAGGCCGAGAGGAAGCCCGATGACAGACACCGCCCCGCCGCCCTATGGCCTTTGCGAATGGCTCGCCCCCGGGCTGCGCCGGGTGATCGCGGCCAACCCTTCGGCCTTCACCGGCTGGGGCACGAACAGCTATATCCTGGGCGAGGGCGCGGTGACGCTGATCGACCCGGGCCCGCCCGACCGGGCGCATCACGCGGCGCTGCTGGCGGCGCTGGCGCCCGGGGAACGGATCGCGCGCATCGTCGTGACCCACAGCCATCTGGACCATTCGCCGCTGGCCCGCCCGCTGGCCGAGGCCGCGCGCGCGCCCGTGCTGGCCTTCGGGGCGACCGGGGCGGGCGATATGGCGCGGATCGGCGATCTGGGCGGCGGCGAGGGGCGCGACGACGGTTTCGTCCCCGACGAATCGTTGCCCGACGGGGCAGAGATCGACCTCGACGGCGGGCCGCTGCGCGTGCTGCACACGCCGGGCCATTTCGGCAACCATATCTGCCTGGAATGGGGCGGGATGCTGTTCAGCGGCGACCATGTGATGGGCTGGTCGACCTCGATCGTCTCGCCCCCCGATGGCGACATGGGCGCCTATATGGCCTCGCTGCGCCGGTTGCAGGGGCAGGGGTTCCGCCGCATGTTCCCCGGCCATGGCGCGCCGATAGAGGCACCCGAGGCGCGGCTGGCCGAACTGATCGCCCATCGCGAGGGGCGCGAGGCGCAGATCCTGTCGGCCTTGGCCGAGAGGCCCGCCGACGCCGCCACCCTGGCCGCGCGCATCTACCGCGACATCCCGCCCGCCCTGCTGCCCGCCGCCGCGCGCAACGTGCTGGCGCATCTTCTGGACCTCGCCGACCGCGGCCTCGCCGCCCCCATTCCCGAGGGCCCGCCCCTCACCCCCGCCACCCGCTTCGCGCTGCGTGCAGGGGGATGAAAAAACTTGCGAAAGGTGCTGGACACCCCCGGAAACCACGGCTATATCCGCCCCGTGTTCCGGCGTAGCTCAGCGGTAGAGCAGTTGACTGTTAATCAATTGGTCGTAGGTTCGATCCCTACCGCCGGAGCCAAAAATCCCTGAAAATACAGAGATTTAAGAGCAAGCCCCCTCGCGGGGGCTTTTCTCGTTTGGGCTTTGGGGAACACCGGGGGAACAGGTCGAAGCCGGGGGAACGCGCCCAGCGCCGCCGATGAATCGGGCTACTCTGCCCGCTTCAAGGCCGCAAAGGTGAAGCCCTCGCGCATCCGCTTGCCGCCGTCGAACCAGCAGCAGAGCGCATCGCCGGTCATGTAGGCTTCGCCCTCATAGGTCATCACCGGCCCGCCGCTCTTGAGCTGCACCAGATCGCCGGGTTTCAGGTCGTCCTTGGTCATGGTCATTCATCCGCCCAATCAATGAAGGCCAGCGCATCTTGCAGGGTCGCGCCCTCGATCCCGGCTTCCTTTGCCTGCGCCAGTGCCGCCACCATCGTTGCCAGCGCCCGCGCCTTGCCGCCCGCGTCGAAAGCCTGCATCGGTCGCACAACGTCGATCTGGACAGGCCCGCCGAGCTTTTCCGAGGCTTCCTCGGCCATCTGCCCGGCAATCGGCTGCAAGATGAGCTGCGCAAGGTGCCGCTGCGCCTCGCGCACCATCGGCCCGGTTGTCGCCGGGTTTTGAAGGCCGGGCAGGATGCCGAAAGCGGAATAGATCGCGCCCTTGGCTTCGGTCAGGAACTTATCGGCCAGGGTGCGCGACAGATCGGGGGAAAGCTGATCCGGCCCCTTGCCGAGTTGCGGGTGCATCCCCGCGCCGACAGCCTGCGCCACGCCCTCGATCACGATTGCCGAGCCGCGCCGCCCGATGAAGGAACGCCGCAAGCCGTCCATGTCATCCGCCGAGCCTTCGGGCACGGGCACGATCTGACTGCCAAGGGGCGCATCGCGGAACACGTCGCGGATCGCCGTTTCCACCTCGGCCAGCAGTTGCGCCGAAAGCTGCGAACGCCGCAGAGGGGCAGAACCCGCCCAGGGCATCACGGCATCGGAACCGATACGGAAGTGCAGCACTTCACCGGCCAGCGCGATTTCGGATCGCCCGCCGCCCGCCTCGGAGATTTGCAGCCGGTAGGATCGCGGATCGCCGTTGCGGGTCGTCACATCCCAGTCAGAGGCCGGAATCAGCTTGTCACGGATCAGGAACACCGCCTCGCCCCGCAAGGCCAGAGCGCGGGCCGTGATTGCCAGTGCCCGCCGGGTCAACAGGTCGGTGCCCTTCACATCGGCCAGCGACAAGCCGCCTTCCCAGAGAGTGACGCAGGATTGAACCGCCGAGGTCAATTCGCCAAGGCCAGAGGCCCCGGTGATGAAGGATTGCCGCGCCGCCATGATCTGCGCCGTGTAGCCGGTGCCGCTCGAGCGGGTTTCCACCGGCTTGCGCCGGAAAAGGTCGATCAGCCCCACGTCATGCCCTCCACCGATTCAAGGCATACTGCGCACCGCGCAGGGGTTGCCGGTCTTGGTGCGTTTCCCATGCCCGCGCCTCGATCTGCGCTTGGCTGTAGGCGGGCCGGGTGACTGCCGACAGCTCGAACAGCGCCGCGCGCATGACAGTGCGCAGATAGTCCGCGCCGCGCCGCTCGATCCGTTCCCCGCCCGGCTGGACGCGGAACCCAGGCGACAAGCCACGGATTAGGCCGCTTGCATGAGCCGCCAGAAAATCGCGCGCCCAGGACGTGCCGCCGTCGATCCGGGCTTCTAGGACAAGCGCCGCGTCGGTGTCGGTCAAGGTCAGGGTGCCCGCCGCTCTCGAGGCCAGAGGCTTGTCGAAGCTATGGCCGAACAGCAGGTGAATATCCTCGCCCGCGTCGATCCGGTCTGCGAAGGCCCGAGGGGCGATAACCTCATGCCGCCCCGGTGCCAGCTCGGTTTGCGCACCATAGGGGAAGCTCGCGCGAAGGCGGGTTTCCCCGCCATCGCTGCGAACGTCCAGAGCGCCGAGATTACCGCCCCAGAGCATCAGGTGCCCTCGGCAACGGCCAGCTCGAGGCCGGTCACAAGTTCGAGTTGCGAACCGCGCGCCACGGTCACGTCAGCGGTCGTCAATGCCGTGAGCCGCAGCCCGCCGGATTGCGCATCCGAATAGGGGTCGCGGATCAGATCGAACGCCCCCCAGATGCCGACAAAGACGGGGGCAACGCCGCCCGCATTGGTCGTCAGCAGCACTTGGGTTTCCAGCGGCGGGCCACCAGCCGGTGCCGCAAGCGCATTTGTGGTCTGCACCACGCTGCCGATCTGCGCTTTCACCCGGTCCCATTCCGTCACGCCCGAGCCGGTGAAGGCTTCCACGCCGTCAAGGAAGCTCCACAGCTCGGGCCGGATCAGTGCGCGCACCGCGCCCGGCCCTGCCGCCGCATTGGCGGTCATAAACCGCACCACAGCCGCCCGCAGAGCCGCCCAGGACGCGGAACCCTCGGCATCGGTCGAGGTGATGCCATAGGTCGCCACGCCCGGAATGACGCCGAGGGGTTGCCCATTGGCACCCGTGCCTCGGAAAATCGCCTTGTCCAGCTCGGCTTGCATGGTCCCGGCCATGTCGCGCCGGATTGCAGATTCCAGAGCATCGCCCGACTGCATCATGGCCTTGCGGCTGATCCGCATATGGATGCCGAGGGTTTGTTCCGGTTTCAGCGCCTTGTCGGTCGTCGCATAGACGGTCGGCCCGGCCACATTGGCAAGCTCGCCATCGGCCCAGCCCGCCGTCACCGCCGAGGTCGTCACCGGCCATTCAATCGCCCCGCTGCCCACGGTGATGAGCTGAACGCCCATCTGCGCCGCGACAGAGGCCGGGAACAGCCGATCAATGATCGGGCGGGTTTGCAGCGGGTCCGGGGTGCCCGAGGCAATCGTTTCGCCCGCCCGTTGCTCGAGCGCCAGAAGCGGAACCGGGATGCCACGATATCCGCCCGCGTTGCGCAATTCCTGCACCACTTCGGCGGTCTTGCCCGACAGCGCCTTGCCCTCGTCCAGCGACAGCACCGCTTGCCGCAGCTCGAAGCCCTGCACCAGCTCGCGCCATTGCACATCGGAGCGGGTTTCCAGATCCCGGCCCGCCTCGCGCCGCTCGCCATCCTCGGCCACCAGCGCCGCGCGATAGCGGGTTTCATTGGTCTGATATTCCCGGTCGAGGTCGCCCATCTGGCGCACTTCATCCTCGGTCGGTTTGTCCTTGCCCGCCAGAGCCGCAAGCCCTTGGCGGATTTCGCTTTGCCGTTTGGCAATCTTCACAGAGTCCAGCATGTCTTACTCCATCGCCGGGGTTTCGGTTTCCGCTGCCAGATCGGCAACAGCTTCGCGCCACGCTTGGCGCTTCGGATCGGGGGGCTTGTGCCCGCACTCAATACGGGTTTTGCGGGTGTGACAGCCCGCGCAAAGAACTTGCAGGTTCGCCGGATCGAACGCCCGTTCCGGGGCATTGCGCACCGGCTGGACGTGATCCACCTCGAGCCGCCGCCGTTCGCCGCAGCACCGGCATTTCCAGCCGTCACGCTCGAGGATTTGGTGCCGTAGCACTTGCCAGCGCCGGGTTTTCAGCACGGGCCGCGAATAGCGGGCAAAGTCCTTGCGGGTTCTAGCCATCGGTGCGCGCCCTCGCCGTGATTTCGAGGAAGCGGTGCCGCCCGTCCTTGGCTTCCTTGATCCCGAGAATGTTCCAGGTCAGCCCGCCTTGGGTCAGCCGGTCTTTCGGGTCCAGATCGCGGGTGAAGCCGGTCGAGCGCACCACGAACCGCGACAGAAGGCTGGCCTCGATACTGCCCGCCGTCGCCTTTTCCATGTCCGAAACATCGGTGCGCGATGCCGAGACGGGGGAACCGTGATCGGCCCACACCTCGGTCATGCCGAACCCATCATCAACCAGCGTGAACCGCTGGAATTGCACCCGCCGGTCAAGTTTGGCTGCGCCACTCATAGCCATGCCATCCTGACCTTTCGGGCCGGTGCCGCCTTCATCCGGGCACCCTGCGCAACGGCCAGCACGGTTGCCGCCGCCGCGTCGATCCGGCCCAGGGAACGCGCCTTCGCCAGCTTGTGATTGCCCGCAGGGTCAACCAGCGTGATCGCATCCGAGAACGCCGAGCGCAGAAGCATGGAAGGGGCAACGACAATCTCGCCGTCGAACAAGGCCCGCCGGAACCGCTCGATATCCTCGGAACCGTCCTTCCACCCGAACCCGCGCCACACGAACGGAACCCGCGCAAGGCCCGCCGCCTGCATCGCCTCGGAAAACTCGGCATGGCGGAATCGGTCGCCCACGATGCAGGCCACCTCGGCCCCGTCCAGGTGCCGCACGATCTCGGCCAGCCACGGGCCGGGGGGCACGGTTGCCTCGCCCATCACCGACAGCTCGCCCCGGTCGTTCATCTGCACATAGCGGTCGGAGACGCCATCCGCCGCGCCACGATCCGCAAGAGACGGGATTGCCGGGAATGTTCCCAGCGCCTCGAGCCTGCCAGTGTCGGGCCAATAGAAGGCCGCGGCACTCATGGAACGGGAACCGCCGAGGTCAACGCCCAGAACACAAGGCCCGGCCCGTTCGGGAAGCTGATCGGGGGAAACCTCTGCCGACAGCCATTCGTCAACCGTCACCAGCACCGAACGATCTTCGGAGCTGATCCGCTCGTTCCGATTCAGGTTGCGAAAGCTCGAGAGCGCCGAACCGCCGCGCGCAATCGCGCGCCGTGCCTGCGCCACCAGCCAGTCAGAGGTTGCGCCGATGCCTTCGGTCGCGCCGGGGTTGGCCTCGAGTAGCGATGCCAGATCATCGGCGGGAAGCCCGAACGCGGGCCGGTGTTCCTGCACATACGTTCCCGGCGGGGGTTCATCCAGCCATCGGGAAAAGGTGTTCGCGTCATCCGGTGCCGAGGTCGAGATAATCAGCGCCCGGCCATCGCGCTTGCCGAGGCCCGAGAGGATCGCGTTTTCCAGGTTGTCGCCCTTGTCGCGTTCCCATGCCGCCCGTTCATCCATCAAGGCCAGCGTCGGGGCACCACCCAGAACCGACTTGCCATCCGCCGCAATGACGCGGGCCAGCCCGCCGCCGTTGCCTTCAAACTCCACCTCGAGCTTGGAGCCGCGCCGGATCGTGAATTGCGCCCGATCTTCCTCGGGCAAGCCCTCGATGAAACCGACAAGGAACCCGAAGGCGGTTTTCGCCTGATCCCGGTTCCGGGCTGCGAACAGGATTTCCCGCTTGGGCTGATCGTCCCAGACGCCGACAAGCGCGCCGAGCGCCAGCCCCGCCGAGAGCGCCGTTTTCGCATTGCCGCGCCCGATCGACAGACAGGCCACCATGACGCCATCGGCCAGAGCGCCGCGAACGAATTTGCGCTGAAACTCGGCCAGCCGCAGAGGGGTGCCCGCTTTCTTGCCCTCGGGAATGTGCAACAGCTCGAGGAAGGCCATCGCCCGATCTGCCGCAGTTTCCCCCCGGATTTTTTCCAGGAGAGAGAAAGCAACAGTCCCACCCCCGGTTCCATGCCACCCTGAACCGGGGGCATTGGGACCAGAACCGAACAGGTCATCTTGCTTCATGCGGTTCCGAAGGCCGCTCACGGGTTGACCGGACACATCCGCACCCCGCGATATCGCGCGACGATCCGGCTTGCGGCCAGCGACAGGCCCACGGGCCGGTTAGTGTCACCGCCGCGCGCATCAAAGAGCAAGGCCAATTGGTCGATGATCGCAAACCGCAGATCGGCGGGCAGGTCGTCCGCATCCTCGGGCAAGTCATACTCTGCCGCCGCTGCCACATCAGCCGCCGCCGCCGAGAGCATCAGCATAATGGCCGCGTCGTCGTCGTGATGATCGACACGCGCATGAGCCTTGGCATCGGAAAGAAGATCGAACACATCCATGCGCCGCATGATAAATCAGACGCAAACAATTGATAACTATATCACTTTATCACTTCATCTAACGCGCATCGCGTGCGCAGCACCGCGTCAAGCGGGTGCGCAGCGCATAGGGGTGTGGGGATATATGGCGAAGGGGGGATGAAGGGGGGATGAAGGGGGGATGAAGCCCCTACGCATCCCCCATGCAGAGGTATGTCACGGGCCGAGATGCCGGGCCGGTCGTTTCGTTCCTGATCTTGCCCTTGTTATAGAGCGCGTCCATCGCGGCCTTGAAGGCACGTTTCGTCACGCCCTCGGCCTCGGCACTATCTGCGAACATCTTGGGCGCATAGGTCGGCCCGCCGTTGCCATTGACGCGCCGCCCCTGTGCCGTGAACGCCGCCAGCAGCTTGAGGAACACCCGCTCGGCCTTGGCACCCGCTGCCATGCGGTCGAGGCCGGTTTCCGGGGCATCCGCCACGAAAACACCGCCCTGCCATGTCACGCTGATTTCGCCGCCGTTGCGCCCATAGTTGGCTTTCTTGGTCGAGAGCAACCGCGCATCCGGGTTGGCCTCGTATCCGTCTTGAATGACACGCTCGAGATAGAGCCGAGAGCGAACAGAGTTGTTCCAGGCGGTCGAGCCGCTTGTGCCGCTGCCGCTATTCAAGCCCGAGAGTGACGGGTGCGACAGCAGCAGCAAGGCGCACTCATGCTTGATCGCCAGCCCGCGCAACAGCCCGACGAACTGCCGCGCCTGCGCCCGGTCGTTTTCATTGCCGGGGAACAGATCGGCCAGGGTGTCCAGCACCACCAGCGCCGGGTTTTCCTCGGCTATGCGCTTTTCGATTTCATGGAACAGCGCCGAGGCCAGCAGCACCCCGCCGGATCGGTCCAGCATGGCAAGCAAGGCATCCTCGCCCGCAAAGCTGCGCAGGGTCAGCCGGTCCAGATCGTCAAAGCTGCCGCCGCTGGACTGCACCACATCGGCAAGCCGTCGGTGAAGCTCGGCCTCGTCATCCTCAGCAGAGATGAACAGCGCGCCGCCGCCTGCCACGCCACGCCCGAGCCATGCGCCGCCGGTCGCCACCGCATAGGCCAGTTGCAGCGCCAGAAGCGATTTCCCGGTGCCGCCGTCACCGCCGAGAAGGGTCACGGTGCGCGAAGGCACCAGATCGCGCACCAGCCATTCGCGCGGGGGAACCGGCTTGCCTGACCATTCCGAGGCCGGGAAGAAGCGCGATGCACGGGGCACGGCATCCTCGAGGAAAGGGTTATGCGGCGGGCCGAACCGATCATCCGGGGGCATGTCATCCGCCGGGGGCAGATCGGCAAAGGGGTCGTGATGAACGTTCATGCCGCCCCCCTGCGCAGGAACCGGCCCTCGGCATCAACGCGCGTCAGGAAGGCTTGCCGGTCCTTCGGATCGAAGGTTCCCCAAAGCCGGGCAAACAGCCGCTTGCGGGTATCCAGCCCGAGCGCCAGGCCGCGCAGCCGGTCAAGCGCCGCCGTGCCATAGGCCACCAGCTCATGCGCCGGGGCACAATCGGCCCAGAACAGCGCATCCCCCGTCACGGTGCCCAACAGATCGCCCATGACAGGCCCGCCGGTTTCCAGCTCGGCAAGGCAGGTCGCGCAGATATGGGCCACGTCTTGCGGGTCGCAATGGTCGAGCGCGAACCACGCCGCGTTTGCCCATTCCTTGCGGATACGGTATTCTATCGGCGGAACCTGCCCGGTTTCAAATTCGCCCTCGGTCGCGGTGCCAGCCGCGCCGGGGGTTTCGCTTTCTTGCTGCATCAGGCCCCCTCTTCATCGTCCAGGGGAATGCCGCCAACCTCGCATCCGACAACCATCAGGCGGGCCATCGCGGCATCGAGCATCTTGTGATAGGCTTGCAGCTTGTCGGACCAGTCGGCCAGATTTTCGACAAGCGCGGTCATGGCATCCGGTTCGGCCTCAAATGCGGCGCGCAGCTCGTCCTTGGTCTTTTCAATCGTGATACCCGCAAGGCGGATATGCACCCCGATTTGCACCTGCCAGTCAGCGTCAAAGTGTTCCTTGGGAAACGGCACGGCCTCAAACTCGATCCCACTCATGCCACAGCCCCCCGCGACGCATCGGCCTGCGCCTCGATCCAGGCGGAGATTTCAGCCTCGCGGAAATAGCGCCGCTTGCCGATGTAAACGGGCTTGGGGAAGGCCAGATCGGGGTCATTGAGCCAGCGCCACAGGGTCATGTCAGACACACCGCCGCACAGGTCGCGCACCGCATTTGCGGATATCAGCTTGTTTTCCATAGCATCACGCCTCTTGTTAGAACGTGATACCCAATATTCACAGATCGGCCCGGACAGCGGCCTATCTGTCCGGTTTTTCTTTGAAGCGGTCCCATTGACGCCTGATCGCCTGCCAGCCCCCGAGACCCTCGGACTCGCACTGGCGGGCCGCGTTTTCTACTCCCAAGGCAGGCACCAATTCTTTCATGCGGGTGAACCGTGCCTCACGCATAGGAGCGTGAGCCTTGTTCGTGATCGCAGCACCGTCTTTCTGCCCGCGCTTCACGGGTCGCCCGGTCAAGGCCAGAACTTCCCTCTTTTCGCCGCTGATCGGATCAACACCAGCGCGCCACCACATGCGTTCCTGTAGTCTGCCCATTTCTTCGGTCGCCATCAGCATCCGAGATAGGTTTTCGGGTGTTACGTCGCCAGCCTCGAACCGCTCGCGTCCTCTTTTCAGAGCGTTGTATTCGGCCAGCCAGTGCGCAGCTATCCATTGCGCCGAGTTTTCCGCCAAGCCCTTTTCGCGCAGAGGTCCGGTATTCACCGCGCACTTGCCATCATCCGCCAAAGCTACCGTTGCAAGGATTGCTCGGCATCGCTCGGCATTGTGCCGGTGCAAGGCATCGCCGGGCCAGTCGCCAGGTTCGGCAACGGGGAAGGAATCGGCCCATGCCTTGAAAGCCGCGATACAGCCTTCCACATCGCGCGGGTCGTCCATCCGATACTTGATATCGGTTCGCTGCATCATCCCGGTGTCTCTTGTGATCCTTTCGGGCATCAGCGCGCCCCTTCCAGCCGCACCACGTTGTCGGGCTGGCCTTGCACCAGCGACAGCACGAACCGGCCCCACGCCTCGAGCGCCTGCCGCTTTTCGTCCGCATAGTCGTGCCGCTGATAAACCGCGACGATCCCGCCGCCGGTGCCCGAGATGTGATTTAGAACCGCCTCGGTCACGCGAACCGGGATGCCGAGCCGGGCCATGCCGGTTGCCGCCGTCCTGCGCAGATCGTGAAAGGTCCAGCGCGGGATTTCCACCGCCTCGCCGCGTTCCTCTGCCGCAAGCCGCTCCATCGCCTCGGCCAGATGTGCCCGCGCCTTGAAGAACCCGCTAACGGGGGTCGTGCCGGTCGTCGTGAAGATGAAGCCCGGTTTCCCCTCGATCCGCTCCACCGCGCCGAGAACCTCTTGCACCGCATCCGACAGGGGCACGTCATGCGCCCGCCCGTTCTTTGTCCGGTCTGCCGACAGGTGCCACAGATCGCCCCGAATTTCCCCCTCGGTGATCTGCGCCGCCTCGTTCAACCGCTGCCCGGTCAACAGCAGCACCTTGCCGAGAGGCCCCCACGGGAAGCCCTCGGCATCGCAAGCCTGCCAGAACCAGCGGATTTCATCATCGGTCAGCACCCGGTCGCGGCTGGCCTCTTTCGCCACCGGCTTGACGCCCGTTGCCGGTGACAGGGGCAGGATATCCCGCTCCACCGCCCAATTCAGGAACTTGTTGAGATAGGCCCGAACCCGGTTCGCCGTCACCACGCGCCCGCTATCCGCGATGCCGTCCAAGAGGTCGATCACGTCACGCTTGGTGATCGAATGAATGTCCCGCTCGCCCCATTCCTTGACCACAAAGCGGTCAAGCTCGCGCCGCACCACGTCACCGGATTTCAGCCCTTTGAGGTGCCGCTTGTCATACTGGCCGATCAAGGTCTTGATCTTGTCGCGGTCATCCTCGGGCTTCGGTGCCTTCGCCGCCTTCACTTCCTCGGCGGGGTCGCGCCCTTCGCTGGCCGCTGCCATCACTTCCCGCGCCCGAACGCGCGCCGCCGCCAGCGACAGTGTGGGGAAGCTGGCAAGGGTCATCCGCCGATGCACCCCGCCGTGCCTGTAGCGAACTTGCCAGCTCTTTTTGCCGGTTGGCTGCACCACCAGGTAAAGGCCGGTGCAAAGGTCGTCAGGGATTTCCTGCCGCTTGTCGGTCGCCTGTAGCGTTTCAACCGTCGCCGCCTTCAGCTTCATGTCAATTTGTCCTTCTGGGGAACAGTCTGGGGAACAGTCTGGGGAACAGAGTTGCGGATACCCGCCGTTCCCCAACGTTAGACGATGATAGGCGGAAACGTCAAGAAATATTGATTTTCAGTGTGTTGCGCGCGACGATAGTTTTACATCGTTTGGCGCTGATAGCCAGCTAAAATAGACTGTTAATCAATTGGTCGTAGGTTCGATCCCTACCGCCGGAGCCAAAAATCCCTGATATCGCAGGCTGTAGATGGCCGGTAAAATCAGTCGTCGTCCGTATCCGTCCGCGGGTGGGGTTTCCGGGCTGGGGTATCCTTAACGGATAGCCGATCGGGCACTTTCGATGATCCCACGGAGTTTCAAGGATAACCGATCAGCGAATTCGCATGGTTTCATGCTGAGACGCGGATAAGAGCACGGCGTGGTGCGCAGATACCGGCCTTGGGCATCCGGTCGCCTCTTTCGCGCAGGCGTGGGTGGAAACGGTGCGGACCGCAGGGTCGGCATGGCGACCTCGATGTCATTTCTTTCACCGAGGCGCGCGGCAAAATCTGGCGATAGAGTCCATATGGCCTTTACATTTGGTCCATATGGCCCATATTGAGACCAGAGGAGCCGCCCATGCAGATCGCCGCCAGAACCCGGGAACCTGCCCAACTCGACGCCATCGCGCTGAAGGCCTATGCGCGTGTGGCGGAGGCCTGGGGGCTGGCGCAGAAAGAGGCGGCGGCGTTGGCCGATATGTCGGAAAGCACCTGGAAACGGGCGCGCAAGCCAGGGTTCGCGGGGGAACTGACGCGGGATCAGCTGTTGCGGCTCAGCGCCCTCATCGGGATCTACAAGTCGCTGGAACTCTACTTTTCCGAACCGCTCGCCCGCGGCTGGTTCACCCGCCCGAACACCGGCCCGCTGTTCGGCGGCGCGCGGCCCATCGACAGCGCGATCGAGGGGGGGCTGCCGCAGATCCTCGCCATCCGCACGCATCTGGATGCGCTGCGGGGCGGCGCATGAGGAAGGCCGACCTGTCGGACCGGGGGCTCGTGCGGCTGCTGCCCGCGACATACCACAAGCCGCCGGCGCTGCGCGGGCTGGTCGATACCGACGACGAGATGGAGATCCTGGCCGAGATCGAGGGGCTGACCTCTGCCCGCCTGCGGGCCGAGCGCGGGGGGAACCCGCATCTGGACCCGCGCGAACTGGCCTGGCGGCGGCGGTCGCGCGACCTGCGGATCTATGGCGACACCCATGTCAACGCGGCCTTCACCTATACGCGCGCGGGCGGCAGCCGCTTCAACCCCGAGACGCGGGGGGCCTGGTATTGCGCCTGGGACAGCATGGTGTCGGTGGCCGAGGTCGCCTGGCACCGCACGCGCGAACTGGGCTTCACCGGCTGGTTCCACGACAGCGCCCGCTATGTCGAACTGCTGGCCGATTTCATCGGTGCCTTCGACGACATCACGGACGAACCCGGCCATCCCGCGCTGGCCGCCGATCCGGCGGCCGGCTATCCCGAGGGGCAGGACCTGGCCGAGCGGCTGCGGCGTGCAGGTTCGCGCGGGCTCGTCTATCCGTCGGTCCGGGCGCCTGCGCCGGGCGGCAACTGCCTTGTGTGTTTCGAGCCGAACGCGATCCAGAACGTCCGGCCCGGCGCCGCCTGGGATCTGGTGTGGCAGGGGACGCCGGAGTATTCGGTGCTTGCGGCCGGCTGAACGGGGGCGGCGCGCCGCCTATTCCGACACCTTCTTCACGAACTGCGACTTGAGCCCCATCTGGCCGATGCCCGGGATCTTGCAGTCGATGTCGTGATCGCCGTCCACCAGCCGGATCCCGCGCACCTTGGTGCCGACCTTGACGACCGCGGAGGATCCCTTGACCTTCAGGTCCTTGATCACCGTCACGGTATCGCCGTCGCGCAGGATGTTGCCCACGCTGTCGCGGACCTCTGCCGCATCCTCGGCGGGGGCGCCGGGTTGCCATTCATGCCCGCATTCGGGGCAGGTCAGCAGGGCATCCACCTGATAGGTATAGGCGGAGGAACATTCGGGGCAGGGGGGCAGGGTCTGGGTCATGGCTTTCCTATAGGGCCTCGGCGCGCCGGAGGCCAGCCCTTGCCCAACGCCCCGATTGACCTTTGCCCGCCGCCCCTGTAGCCCGCGGGCCATGGCACGCGCACCCCTTCTTCAGCTTTCCGGCATCTCGCTGACCTTCGGCGGCAATCCCGTGTTCGACGGGCTCGATCTCACCGTCCAGCAGGGCGACCGGGTGGCGCTGGTGGGGCGCAACGGGTCGGGCAAGTCGACGCTGATGAAGGTGATGGCCGGGCTGGTCGAACCCGACGCGGGCGCGCGCGTGGTGCCGGCGGGCGTCAGCGTGGGCTATATGGAACAGGATCCCGACCTGTCGGCCCATGCCACGCTTGGCGATTACGCCGCCGCCGGCCTGCCCGAGGGCGAGGCCTGGCGTGTGCCGGTGGCCGCCGAGGGTCTGGGTTTCCGCCCCGAAACGCCGGTCGCCACCGCATCGGGGGGCGAGCGGCGGCGGGCGGCGCTGGCCAAGCTGCTGGCAGAGGCGCCGGAACTGATGCTGCTCGACGAGCCGACGAACCATCTGGACATCGCGGCGATCGAATGGCTGGAAGGCCAGTTGGCCGAAACGCGGGCGGCCTATGTCATCATCAGCCACGACCGCGCCTTCCTGCGCCGCCTGACGCGCGCCACGCTCTGGATCGACCGGGGCGAGGTGCGCCGGCGCGAGGCCGGGTTCGAGGGGTTCGAGGACTGGCGCGAAACCGTCTGGGCCGAGGAGGACGCCGCGCGCCACAAGCTCGACCGGCGCATCAAGGCCGAGGCGAAATGGGCGGTGGAGGGGATCAGCGCCCGCCGCAAGCGCAACATGGGCCGCGTGCGGGCGCTGGAGGCGATGCGCGCCGAACGCGCAGCACAGATCCGCCGGCAGGGCACCGCGGCGCTGGAACTCGACAGCGGGCCGGTGTCGGGCAAAAGGGTGATCGAGGCGGTGGGGATTTCCAAATCCTGGGGCGAAAAGGCGATCATCCGCGACTTTTCCCTGCGCGTGCTGCGGGGCGACCGGGTGGCTTTCGTCGGGCCGAACGGGGCGGGCAAGACCACGCTGCTGCGGCTCCTGACCGGGGAAATCGCGCCCGACAAGGGCACCGTCACGCTTGGCACCAACCTGTCGGTGGCGGTTTTCGACCAGGCGCGCGCGCAGCTGAACCCCGACCTCAGCCTGTGGGAAAGCCTGACCGGCGATGCGGACATGCGGGTGTCGGGGCAGGCCGATCAGGTGATGGTGCGCGGGGTGCCGCGCCATGTGGTGGGCTATCTCAAGGATTTCCTTTTCGACGAGGCGCAGGCGCGCGCGCCGGTCCGTTCGCTGTCGGGGGGCGAAAAGGCGCGGCTTCTGCTGGCGCGGATCATGGCGCGGGAATCGAACCTGCTGATCCTCGACGAGCCGACGAACGATCTGGACGTGGAGACGCTGGACCTGTTGCAGGACGCGCTTGGCGAATACGACGGCACGGTGCTGCTGGTCAGCCACGACCGCGATTTCATCGACCGCGTGGCGACGCAGACCGTGGTGCTGGAAGGCGATGCGCGCGCGGTGGTCTATGCCGGCGGCTGGACCGACATGCAGGCGCAACGTGCGCTGGCCGCGCCGGGGGCGGTGGTGCGGCCTGCCGCGGCGGCGAAGGCCGAAAAGCCCGCCCAACCCGCCGCGAAACCCGCCGCCCGCGCGGGGCTGAGCTTCACCGAGAAACACCGGCTGGACGAATTGCCCGCCGTCATCGCGCGGTATGAGGCAGAGATCGCCCGGCTGACCGGCCTTCTCGCCACCCCCGACCTGTTCACCACAGAGCCGGTGAAGTTCCGCAAGGCGACAGAGATGCTGGCCGAACGGCAGGCGGCGCTGACGGCGGCGGAAGAGGAATGGCTGGATCTGGCCGAACGCGCCGAGGGGTAGCGCGGGCCAGCGCCCGGGCCGGGGCTTGCCCCGACCTGCGGCGGATCGGCTTTCGCGCCGCCGGAGCCGGGTTGCCAACATAAGCTATCGGAGAAACCGGCAGGCCAATGGTCTGACGGATTGAGCTTCGGTTCCCCCGCTCTCCTTGGCGAAGGCACGTGCCTTCGCCACCGCGATTCAGATCGCGTTGCCCCGGCCGGGGGCCCCAAGCCCCCGGCCAGCGCCCGCCCCGCCCATGGCGGGCGCTTCTCGCCCGCCGGGGCAGGCGCTGGCCTGGCCATTTCTTCCAGCATCACCGCCCCTGATGGCACCGCCGCGCGAACGGGCGGGGGAAACGCGGTGCGTTTCCTGTTCCCGCCCGGCCCGAAGGGCGGGGCTGACCGCCGGACCGCCACAGGCCGGGCCAGCGCGGACCGCCCCCCCCGCCACAGCCTGTCCCCGCCGCCGCGCGGCAGAATTTCCGCAGGAAAATCCGCGTCCCCCTTTGCCCGCCCCGCGATTTGCGCTTTGCTGGCCCAAAGCGAAAGGGGGCGGGCATGGATCGGATTGCGCGGCGTATCCGGCAGGGGCGGGGGGCGGAACCGGCGGATCTGGTGCTGCGCGGGGGGCGGGTGTTCTGCCTTGTCACCGGCGCGATGATCCCGGGCGATGTGGCGATCTGCGGCGACACCATCGTGGGCATCGGCGCGGAATACGCGGGCCGCCGGGTGATCGACGTGACCGGCGCCATATTGGTCCCCGGCTTCATCGACACCCATCTGCATATCGAATCCTCGCTCGTCACCCCGTTCGAGTTCGACCGCTGCGTCGCCCCCCGGGGCGTGACCACCGCGATCTGCGACCCGCACGAGATCGCCAATGTCGCGGGGCTCGACGGCATCCGCTATTTCCTCGACGCCGCCACGCGCACGGTGATGGACATCCGAGTCATGCTGTCGTCCTGCGTGCCCTCGACCGCGATGGAAACCGCCGGTGCCGCGCTGGACGCGGGTGATCTTGCCGCGCTGGCGGACCATCCGCGCGTCCTGGGGCTGGCGGAATTCATGAACTACCCCGGCGTGCTGGCGGGCGATCCGGGGTGCCTCGCGAAGCTGTCGGCCTTTGCGGGCCGCCATATCGACGGCCACGCGCCGCTTCTGTCGGGGCGCGACCTCAACGCCTATATCGCCGCCGGGATCCGCACGGAACACGAGGCGACCAGCGCCGCCGAGGCGCGCGAAAAGCTGCAACGCGGGCTGCGGGTGCTGATCCGCGAGGGCTCGGTGTCCAAGGACCTTGCCGCGCTGGCGCCGGTGCTGACCGACACGACCGCGCCCTTCATGTGCCTGTGCACCGACGACCGCAACCCGCTGGACATCGCCGAGCATGGGCATCTCGATCACATGATCCGCGAATTGATCGCACGCGGCTGCCCGCCGCTCGCCGTCTATCGCGCGGCGAGCCTGTCGGGGGCGGAGGCCTTCGGGCTCAAGGACCGCGGGCTGATCGCGCCGGGGCGGCGGGCGGATATCGTGGTGCTGGACGGGCTGGAAAGCTGCCGCGCGCGGCTGGTGCTGTGCGGGGGCGTGGTGGCCGATGACGCGGCCTTCGCCGCGCGGCAGGTCATCGCCCCGGTCGCGCGGCAGTCCGTCCGCGCCCCGGCGGTGACGGCGGCGGATTTCCGCAACCCCGGCCGCAGCAACGACTCGGGCGGTACGGTGCCGGTGATCGGCATCCTGCCCGGCAAGATCATCACCGAGCACCTGCGCGTCGAGGTTACGGCGCAAGACGGCGACCGCCCGCCCGACCCCGCGCGCGATCTGGCCCGCATCGCGGTGGTGGAACGGCACGGCAGGAACGGCAATATCGCCACCGGCTTCGTCCGGGGGTTCGGTATGACGCGCGGCGCCATCGCCTCGACCGTCTGCCACGATCACCACAACATCGCCGTGGCGGGGGTGGATTACGCCGACATGGCGCTGGCGGCGAACCGTCTGGGGCAGATCGAGGGCGGGTTCGTCGTGGCAGCAGGGGGCGAGGTTCTGGCCGAACTGCCGCTGCCGGTGGCGGGGCTGATGAGCCTTCAGCCGTTCGAGGCGGTGCGCGACCGCCTGACCGCCCTGCGCGCCGCCGCCCGCAGCCTCGGCGTGGTGCTGGAGGAACCCTTCCTGCAACTCGCCTTCCTCGCCCTGCCGGTGATCCCGCACCTCAAGATCACCGACCGCGGGCTGATGGACGTGGACCGCTTCGCGCTGATCGGCTGAGGGGGAGCATTCGGCCCCCCGCTCTGGCTGGCGAAGGCGCGCGCCATCGCCACAGCGATGTCGGTGGAGTTGCCCCGACCCGGCCAACCGCCCTATCGCGCCGGGGGTTCGGGCAGTTCGGTGCCGAAATGCTGCGACTGGCTCAGCCCGGGGAAGCGTGCGCGCAATTCCTCGGCCAGCCCGTCGGGCAGGCGGGCGATGGTGGTGTCGTTGATCATCAGGCTTTCGACCGGGATGCCCTCGGCATAGATGATCTCGTGCCGCTCGAACACCAGGCTGAAATATTCCGCGAACCCGCCCTCGCGCAGATAGATGCGGCTGCCGTCCACCAGATGGCGCGCCTGCACCAGCAGTTCGGCAGTGGCCACCCCCGCCCGCCGGTCGCGCTGGTAGAGAAACAGGCGATGGTGCTGGCCCACGATCAGGTCGGCGTCGTTGCCCATCGTGCCGGCGGCGATCACCACCGGGGCAAAGCCGCCGCGCGCGCGCAACGTGGTGCGCCCGATCCAGCGCAGCGGCTGCGGCCCGTGATCGCGCGTCAGCACCCGGTCGCCGGGCTGCAACTGCTCGATCGGCACCTGCGCGCCCGAGGCGAGCGCGATCCGCGTGCCGCGGCAGAAGGACAGGCACAGAAGATCGGCCAGCCGCACGTCGGCGGGCGAATCCTCGGCCGACAGCAGCGTGTATTCGGTGCGCGGCGCGATGGCCGACAGCGGCAGCACATGGATGCCGGCGGCCGATGACCGCCCCGCCGCGCGGTGGTGCAGCACCAGCAGTTCCACCCGGTCGCCGTCCGGCGCCATCATCACCAGCCGCGCCGTCAGCATCACCGGATCGCCGGGCGCGCCGACCTCCGACCCCGGCGCGACCAGCTGTTGCCGCCCCGCCGCCGCCGCATCGCCCCTCGGCTGCGCCAGCGCCAGCAGACGCGGCTGCGCGTCGGGATCCAGTTCGTAGATGTCGCCCAGGCTCAGTTCCGCCGGCGCGCCGAGCCCGTCGCCCAGATTGGCCCCCGAGACGACATAGATGTCGCCCGCGGGATAAACGCTGAGCCGCTGCGCGGCGCCATCGGCTTCTTGGGTCATCGGGGCCTCCGGGCTGCGGGCCGGCGGGGGGCCGGGCCTCGGCCCCGGATAGCCCCCGCGCCACCGCGGCGTCAACTGCGGTTCCGTCTGCGGTTCCGTCGGGCGCCATCCGGTGCTAGACCAAGGCGCGCGGTAGGGCGGAGGACGGCATGGATCTGGGCATCAGGGGCAAACGGGCGCCGGTCCGTGCCGCATCGCGCGGGCCGGGGCGCGGGGGCGCCGCCGCGCGATGACAGAGGCCGCGACGCCACGGCTCGAGGTCGCGGGCCTCTCGCGCCGCTTCGGGGCAAGGGCGGTGGTGGCGGACCTGTCGCTCGCCATCGCGGCGGGGCAGGTGACATGCCTTCTGGGCCCCTCGGGCTGCGGCAAGTCCACCACCCTGCGCATCATCGCCGGGGTGGACCGGCCCGATGCGGGCACGATCCGCATCGACGGGCGGGTGGTCTGCGACGACCGGGTGGCGGTGCCGCCGGAACGGCGGTCGGTCGGGCTGATGTTCCAGGATTTCGCGCTTTTCCCGCATCTGACGGTGGCGGGCAATGTGGGCTTCGGGCTGGCGGGGATGGACCGGCAGACCGCGGCGGCGCGGGTGGGCGAGTTGCTGGAACGGGTGAACCTGCCGGGCTTCGCCGCCAAATACCCGCACGAATTGTCGGGCGGCGAACAGCAGCGCGTGGCGCTGGCCCGGGCGCTCGCCCCCCGCCCCCGGGTGATGCTGATGGACGAGCCCTTTTCCGGCCTCGACAACCGGCTGCGCGACGGGATCCGCGATTCCACGCTCGACCTGCTCAAGGAAACCGGCACCGCGGTGCTGCTGGTCACGCACGAACCCGACGAGGCGATGCGCATGGCCGACGAGATCGCGCTGATGCGCGACGGCCGCATCGTCCAGCAGGGCGCGCCCTACAACATCTACAATGCCCCGGCGGACCGCGCGGCGGCGGCGTTCTTTTCCGACATCAACGTGATTCGCGGCATTTCGCGCGGGGCGCTGACGGAAACGCCCTTCGGCGTGTTCCTGACCCCCGGCCATGCCGACGGCGCGGCGGTGGAGATCGTGATCCGCCCGCAGCATCTGAAGATCGAGCTGGACCGCAACGGCCGCGGCCCGAGCCCCGACACCCGCAACGGCGCCGCCGCGCGCGGCATCGTCACCCGGGCGCGGTTCCTCGGGCGGGAAAGCCTGGTGGAATTCCGGCTGGAGGCCGACGGCACGCGGCTGACCGCGGCGGTGCCGGGCGTGTTCCTGCCGCGCGCAGGGGCGGCGCTGTGGCTGATGATCCGGCGCGACCGCTGCTTCGTCTTTCCGGCGCGCCCGTGACGGGCCGGGCAGGGGGCATTCTGCCCCCTCTTGGCTGCGCCAATTCACCCCCTGAGGATATTTAAGGACAGAAAATGAAGGGGAGCGCTTCCGATGAAGGGGGACGGCTTCACTTTCTGTCCCCAAATATCCCCGCGCGGCGCGCCGCCGACCGCGCCACCCGCACTGCCGCCATGCGTCAGGGCAGGTCGATATCCGCCTGCGGCAGCAGCGTCGCCACCTTCATCAGCAGGCTTTTCGCCGCCCGGGCGCGGGGATGGCTGTCGTCGGCGGCGATGCGGCTCAGCCCCTCGGACAGCGCGTCGAGTTCCTCTGCCGTCAGCATCGTCGGCGGCAGCACCAGCGGCGCGCGCAGGATATAGCCGAGACCCCGTTCCCCCTCGACTGGCAGGCCGGTCTGCGCCATCACCGTCATGTCGCGCCAGATCGTGCGCGTCGACACGCCGAGCGCCTGCGCCAGTTCGGCGGCCGTGTGCAACCGGCCGTCGCGCAGGATCTGGATGAGGTCGTAAAGGCGCTGGTCGCGTTTCATCGGGGATGTCCGGGTTCGCGCCTCCAGCATAACCCGGCGCGGCCGCGGGCGACAGGGCCCGACTACTGACAAAATACTGTCAGTAGGCGGGCCCTCGCCTCCAGATCGGCTTTGAAGGCGGCGGGGCTTCGGCGTAGATCAGGGTCATGCGGGGAATCCGGTTGGCCCCGAACGGAGGTAGACATGCTGAACAACATCGGCCTTCCCGGCCTTCTGCTCATCGCGGTCGTCGTGCTCGTGCTGTTCGGGCGCGGCAAGATCAGCTCGCTCATGGGCGAGGTCGGCAAGGGCATCACCGCCTTCAAGAGAGGCGTGAAGGACGGCACCGAGGAGATCGAGAAGGGCGTGACCGAGGCCGCCCGCGACGTGACCCCGCAGGCCGAGAAGGACAAGGTCTGAGCGCCCGCAAGGGCCAGGGGGAAAGAGCGCGATGTTGGACATCGGTTGGGGTGAACTGCTGGTGATCGGCGTCGTGGCGCTGATCGTGGTGGGGCCCAAGGACCTGCCGGAGATGTTCCGCACCCTTGGGCGGTTCACCGCCAAGGCGCGGGCGATGGCGCGCGATTTCAGCCGCGCGATGGAGGCTGCGGCCGACGAGGCCGGGGTCAAGGACGTGGCCAAGGACCTGCGCAACGTCACCAGCCCGAAAAGCATGGGGCTCGACGCGCTGAAGGACGCCGCGACCAAGTTCGAATCCTGGGATCCGACGCGCCCCGCCGCACCCGCCAAACCCACCGTGACGACCGGCGCAGGCGCCGCCGGCGCCAAGGAGGCCGCCGCGGCCGCGGTGGCCGCACGGGCCGCTGCCCCGGCCGCCGACGCCGCCCCCGTGGCAGAGACTGCGGCAGAGACGCCGGCGGCGCCCCAGGACAAGCAGGACCAGGCATGAGCCGCCCCGACGATATCGACGATACCAGCGCGCCGCTGATCGAGCATCTGGCGGAACTGCGGTCCCGCCTGCTGTGGTCGGTGGGGGCCTTCCTCGTGGCGATGGTGCTGTGTTTTGTGGTGGCCGAGCCGATCCTCGACTTCCTGCTGCGCCCGATCGAGCGCGCGATGCGCGATCTGGGCAACCCCAATCCGGTGATGCAATACACCGCCCCGCAGGAATATTTCTTCACGCTGGTGCGGATTTCCATGCTGGGGGGGCTGGCGCTGTCCTTTCCGGTGGTGGGCTATCAGCTGTGGCGCTTCGTGGCGCCGGGCCTTTACCGCAGCGAAAAGGCGGCCTTCCTGCCGTTCATGCTCGCCTCGCCGGCGCTGTTCCTTCTGGGGGCGGCCTTCGCGCAATATGTCGTCACGCCGATGGCGATGGCCTTCTTCCTCGGCTTTGCCGACGCCTCCTCGATCCTGACGGCGCTGATGCCGGTGCTGACCGATACGCCCGAGGCCGTGGCGGAGGCGCCCGCGGCCACGCAGGGGATCGGCATCGTCTTTCAGGGCAAGGTCAATGAATCGCTCGATATTTCCATCAAGCTGATCATCGCCTTCGGCCTGTGCTTTCAACTGCCGGTGCTGTTGACGCTGATGGGCAAGGCGGGGATCATCACCGCGGCGGGGCTGGGTGCGATGCGCAAATACGCCATCGTGCTGATCCTGATGGTCGCCGCCATCGTGACGCCGCCCGATGTGATCACACAGCTGATCCTGTTCGGCGCGGTCTATCCGCTTTACGAAGTGTCCATCTTCCTGATCCGCCGGATCGAAAAGCGGCGCGAGGCGGAACTGCGGGCCCAGGGCCTGTGGGACGATGACGAGGACACGGACGAAAAGGACACCGGCAAGGCATGACCGAGGATGCGCTGAACCGCATCGCCGCGGCGCTGGAGCGGCTTGCGCCCGCACCAGCCCCCGCGCCCGATTTCGACGCCGCAGGCGCCTTTCTCTGGCACGACGACCCCGACCGGCTGGAGCCGGTGGCAGAGGTTTCGCGCGTGGACCTGTCGCTGTTGCACGGGGTGGACCGGGCGCGCGACACCCTTTTGGCCAATACGCGGCAGTTCGCGGCCGGCTTTCCGGCGAACAATGCGCTTTTGTGGGGCGCGCGGGGGATGGGCAAATCCTCGCTGGTCAAGGCGGTGCATGCGGCGCTGCGGGCCGAAGGTGCGGCCCGGCTGCGGCTGGTCGAAATCAGCCGCGAGGATCTGGCCTCCATCGGGCGGCTGCTGAACCATCTGCGGGGGGCGGGGGACGAGCGGTTCATCCTTTTCTGCGATGACCTGTCCTTCAGCCATGACGACCAGCATTACAAGGCGCTGAAGGCGGTGCTGGATGGCGGCATCGCCGGGCGGCCGGAAAACGTGGTGTTCTACGCCACCTCGAACCGCCGCCACCTGATGCCCCGCGACATGATCGAGAACGAACGGTCCACCGCCATCAACCCGTCCGAGGCGGTCGAGGAAAAGGTGTCGCTGTCGGACCGGTTCGGCCTGTGGCTGGGTTTCCATCCCTGTTCGCAGGACGACTATCTGGCGATGATCCGCGGCTATTGCGATGCCCATGGCGTGGCGGTCGAGGACGACACGCTGCGGGCCGAGGCCATCGAATGGCAGCAGACCCGCGGCGCGCGCTCGGGCCGGGTGGCGTGGCAGTATTTCACCGATCTGGCGGGACGGCGGGGCGTGCGGCTCTGACCACACATCCGGCCGTTGGCCCGGCGGAAAGCTGCGCGGAGGTATTTGTGAAAAGATGAAGCCGCTGGCGCGTCCTTCCCCGGAAGGGCCTGCGCGCAATCACTTTCTGTCCTTAAATATCCCCGCCGGAGGCTCCCGCACGCGCCGCCGGGCCAAAGGCCGGGCGGAGACGCGCGTCCGTCATTGCAGGAAGGGCATCGGGTCGAGGCTTTCCAGCCCCTGCCGCACCTCGAAATGCACGAAGGACGGGTTGCCGGCGCGGACCTTGCCGATGGTCTGGCCGCGTTTCACGGCGGCGTCCTTGGCCACGGTGATGCCGTCGAGATTGGCATAGACCGTCAGCATGTTGTCGGCATGGCGGATGACGACGATCGGCACCTGATCGGTGTCGCGGGTGATCGCGGCCACGGTGCCGTCGGCGGCGGCGCGCACCGGGCTGCCGGCGGGGGCGCCGATGTCGATGCCGTCGTTCTTCTTTTTCACATAGGCGCGCAGCACCGACCCGTCCGCGGGCATGGCGAAACGCGCGTTGCTGGTGCGCTGTGTCCCCAGATCCGGCGAGGCGGGCCTGGCGGTGGCCGCCGCCGGGGGTTCCGCGGCGGGCAGCGGTTTCGCGGCCGAGGGTGGTTGCGGCGTGGCCGAACCCTGCCCGGGGGCGCTGGTGGTGTCGGGGGCGGCGGCGGCGGCCTGCGCGGGTGCGCCGGTGGTGGGCGGGATCAGCAGCGTCTGCCCCTCGCGCAGCCGCATGTCGGACCCGAGGCCGTTCCAGTCGGCGATGGCCCGCGCCGTCACGCCGTAGAGCCGCGCGATGGTATAGACGCTTTCGCCCGCCGCCACGCGGTGGCGGACCGGCTCGACCCCCTGCACATCGGCGCCGCGCACCGGGGCGGGGCCGGGGGTGATGCCCGCAGGCGCCGTGCCCCGCGCGTTTTCGGCGCGGTCGATGGCGGCAGAAGCGATGGTGCCGACGTCGATCGGGCCGGACTGCACCGGCCCGCCGAGGATCGCCCCCGTGGCGGCGGAAGGTTCGGCCACGCGGCCGGGCAGCACCAGCACCTCGCCCTGCCGCAGCGGCACATCGGGGGCGATGGCGTTCTGCTTGCCCAGATCGGCGGCGGAAACCCCCAACCGCCGCGCGACCGAGGCGACGGTCTCGCCGCGCTGCGCCAGCACCACCTGATAGCCGGGATAGGAGATCACGCCCCGGCTGTCGGCCTGCGGGCGGTTCGCGGTGGGCGCCAGGGCGGCGTCGCGGGTGTTCAGCCCCCCGGTGCTGCGGAAATCCCAGTCGAAGGTGTCGTTGGCGGCGGTGCAACCGGCCAGCGCCAGCGCCGTACCGAACGCCAGCGCGGGGTGCCGCAAGCGGGAAAATCGCGTCATCTCGACCTGCCTATCTCTTGCCCGGGCCGGGTTTCGCCCCGGCGCATCCTCTGCGGCCTTGCGCCGCCTCATTCCTGTGCGAGCCCTTCGACCAGCGGCACGAAGCGCACGGCGCGCAGTTCCTCGTATTCGAAGCCCGTCTCGGTCCGCCGCACGCGGATCAGGCTTTGCACCGTGTCGGACTGGCCGACCGGCAGCACCATGATAGCCCCGATCCGCATCTGGGCCAAGAGGGGGCCGGGCGGGTCTTCGGCCGCCGCGGTCACAAGGATGCGGTCGAAGGGCGCCTGTTCGGGCAGGCCGAAGCTGCCGTCGGCGGTGCGGGCGGTGATGTTGGTGAGGTTGAGCCGGGCAAAGACCTCTTCGGCCTCGCGCACCAGACGGCGGTGGCGGTCGACGGTGTAGACGCGCCGGGCCAGCAGGCTCAGCACCGCGGCCTGGTAGCCCGATCCGGTGCCGACCTCCAGCACCTTGTCGCGGGGCGAAACCTCCAGCGCCTGGGTCATCAGGCCGACGACGGAAGGCTGGCTGATCGTCTGGCCGCAGGCGATGGGCAGCGGCATGTCGTCATAGGCGCGGTCGGCGAAGATGCCGCGCACGAAGGCGCCGCGGTCGATGCGTTCCATCGCCGCCAGCACCCGCTGATCCGTGACCCCGCGCGAACGCAGGGCGAAGAGAAACCGCATCTTGCGCTCGGCGGTGTCCTCGTCCTGCGGGGCGCGGTTGTCGGTCATCCCAACCGCGCCTCCAGATCCGCGAGCCGGTTGTGGGCGGTCAGGTCGCAGCGCATCGGCGTGACCGAGATCCAGCCGTCGAGGTTCGCCGCCACATCGGTGCCCGGATCGGTCGGCGCGTGCTGCGGACCGCCCTTGATCCACAGGAAGCGGCGTCCCGAGGGCGAATGGTGCGGTTCGACCCCGAAGGCGGTGTTGCGGCGGAACCCCTGCGCGGCGGGGCGCAGGCCCTTGACGCCGGCGGCCGGGCAGGGCGGGAAGTTCACGTTGTAGAACAGCCGGTAGTCGTCGCCCTCGTCCCAGACGGCGCGGTCCAGGAGCGCGCGCACCACCGCCACGCCATGGTTGCGCGCGGCCTCGAACGGGTCGTCCAGATCATGCGTCGCGGGCCCGAGGTATTGCGACAGCGCGATGGCGCGCAGCCCCTGCAACGCCCCTTCCATCGCGCCGCCCACGGTGCCGGAATAAAGCGCGTTCTCGCCCGCGTTGTTGCCCCGGTTCACCCCCGACAGCACCAGATCGGGCCGCGCGCCCTGCAACACATCGTAAAGCCCCGCCAGCACGCAATCCGCCGGGCTGCCCTCTGCCGCATAGCGGCGGGGACCGTGTTTGGCGATCATCATCGGATGGGTATACGAGATCTTGTGCGCCACCCCGGATTGTTCGAAGGCGGGCGCGACCGTCCAGACCTCGCCTCCCGGCCCGGCGATTTCCTCGGCAATTTCGGTCAGGACGGCAAGCCCGGGGGCGTGGATGCCGTCGTCATTGGTGATCAGAATGCGCATCGCGGGCCTTGTCGAACTTCCTGCCGGTCCTGATTAGACCAGCCGGCGGCGGGGGTAAAGCCAAACCCCCCGCCTGTCCGGGCCTCAGGCGTTGGCGGCGCGGATCTGGTCGGCCTTGGCCTTGTCGTAGGTCACGCCCTTGGCGTCGAACAACTGGTCCAGTTCGCCCGAAAGCGTCATCTCGGTCACGATGTCGCAGCCGCCGACGAATTCGCCCTTGACGTAAAGCTGCGGGATCGTCGGCCAGTCGGAGAAGTCCTTGATCCCCTGACGGATGTCGGCATCCGCCAGCACGTTCACGTCGAGGTAGTCGACCCCCATGAAGTTCAGCACCCCCGCCACGCGGGAAGAAAACCCGCATTGCGGCATCATCTTGGTGCCCTTCATGTAGAGCACCACGTCATTCTGGGCGATCATCTCGCGGATCTGGTCTTGCGCGCTCATATGCTGTCCTCACGGTTGGCCCCAGGGGGCATCACTCCGGTGCTTTCGTCGTCAGGGCGAGCGCGTGCAGCTCGCCGTTCGCGCCGTCCATCTTGCCCTTCAGGGCGGCATAGACGGCGCGTTGCTGCTGCACGCGGTTGAGGCCCCGGAAGGATTCGTCGATCACCTCGGCGGCGAAATGGGCGCCGTCGTCGCCCTGCACCATGATCGTCGCATGCGGGAAAGCTTCCCGCAGCAACCTTTCGATATCCTCAGCTTGCATCGCCATCTCAGGTCGTCCCCATCTCTGGTTTTCCCAGATGTAGAGCCTCCCCGGGGGGGCTGCAAGCCCGCGCGGGTCAGGCGACGGCGCGGGCGAAGGCGCTGCGGTAGAGGGCCGACAGTTCGGCCAGCGGCGCCTCTGCGGCGCCAAGCCGCACCGTATCGCCGCCGAAACGGCCCACCACCGCGACGGGCACCCCCGCCGCCGCCCCGGCCGCGACCAGCGCGGCCGCGTCGGTTGCTGTTGCGGCGACCAGATAGCGGGCCTGATCCTCGCCGAACAACTGGCCGATGTCGGCGGGATCGAGCGTGACACCCATCCCCGCGCCCTCGGCCATCTCGAAGGCCGCCAGCGCAAGGCCGCCGTCCGACAGGTCGGTGGCCGCGCGCACCAGCGCCCGGTTGGCCAGCAGGAAGTCGCCATTGCGCCGTTCCGCCGCAAGGTCCACCGGGGGCGCATCGCCCTCTTCGCGGCCCCACATTTCGGCCAGCAGGGCGGATTGCCCCAGATGCCCCGCCGTCGCCCCGATCAGCACCGCCGCGTCGCCCGCCACCGGCAGCGCGCCGATGCGGTCGTCCAGATGCGCCAGCAGGCCGACGCCGCCGATGGTCGGCGTCGGCAGGATCGGCTGGCCGTCGGTTTCATTGTAAAGCGACACGTTGCCCGACACGATGGGGAAATCCAACGCCCGGCAAGCTTCGCCGATGCCTTTGATGGCGCCGACGAACTGGCCCATGATCTCGGGCTTTTCGGGGTTGCCGAAGTTGAGGTTGTCGGTCGAGGCGAGCGGCGTCGCCCCCGCGGCCACAAGGTTGCGCCAGGCCTCTGCCACCGCCTGCTTGCCGCCCTCATAGGGGTTGGCCTTGACGTAACGGGGGGTCACGTCGCTGGTGAAGGCCAGCGCCTTGTCGGTGCCATGCACCCGCACGAGGCCCGAGCCGAGCCCCGGCGTGCGGATCGTATCGGCCAGCACCATGCTGTCGTATTGTTCCCACACCCAGCCCTTGTGCGCGTAGGAGGGCGAGCCGATCAGCGCCCGCAGCGCGTCGAGGGCATCCACCGCCGGGACGGGGCCGAGCGGGGCGGGGATGGGCGTCTCGATCCACGGCCGGTCGTATTCCGGCGCGCTGGACGACAGTTTCGACAGCGGCAGGTCGGCCTTCACCGCATTGCCGTGCAGGATCAGAAAGCGGTCCTCGGCGATGGTCTCGCCCACGATGGCGAAATCGAGGTCCCATTTCTCGAAGATCGCCCGCGCCTCGGCCTCTTTCTCGGGCTTCAGCACCATCAGCATGCGTTCCTGGCTTTCGGACAGCATCATCTCATAGGCCGTCATCGCTGCCTCGCGGCAGGGCACGCGGTCGAGATCGAGCCGGATGCCGAGCCCGCCCTTGTCGCCCATCTCCACCGCCGAACAGGTCAGCCCCGCGGCGCCCATGTCCTGAATGGAAATGACGGAATCCGAGGCCATCAGTTCGAGGCAGGCTTCCAGCAGGCGTTTTTCGGTGAAGGGGTCGCCGACCTGCACGGTGGGGCGCTTTTCCTCGATCGTCTCGTCGAATTCGGCGCTGGCCATGGTCGCCCCGCCCACCCCGTCGCGCCCGGTCTTGGCGCCGAGATAGACCACCGGCATGCCGACGCCCGATGCGGCGGAATAGAAGATCCGGTCAGCGTCGGCCAGTCCGGCGGCAAAGGCGTTCACCAGACAGTTGCCGTTGTAGCTGCGGTGGAACCGCACCTCGCCGCCCACGGTGGGCACGCCGAAGGCGTTGCCGTAGCCGCCGATCCCCTCGACCACGCCCTTGACCAGATGCGCGGTCTTGGGATGCGCGGGTTCGCCGAAGCTCAGCGCGTTCATCGCCGCGACGGGCCGCGCGCCCATGGTGAACACGTCCCGCAGGATGCCGCCGACGCCGGTCGCGGCGCCCTGATGCGGCTCGATGTAGCTCGGGTGGTTGTGGCTTTCCATCTTGAAGATGACCGCCTGCCCGTCGCCGATGTCGACCACGCCGGCATTCTCGCCCGGTCCGCAGATCACCTGCGGCCCGGTGGTATGCAGCGTGCGCAGCCATTTCTTGGACGACTTGTAGGAACAATGCTCGTTCCACATCGCCGAGAAGATGCCGAGTTCGGTGAAGGTCGGTTCGCGCCCGATGATGTCGAGGATGCGCGCGTATTCGTCGGGCTTGAGCCCGTGGGCTGCGATCAGGTCGTCGTCGATCCGGGGCTCTTCGCGCATGATGGGGCCTTCCGCTGCCGCAATTCCAGCGCCTTTTACGCAGTCCGGGGGCAGGGGGGAAGGCCCATCTGCATCGCGCCCGCCGGGCCCGGCCCGGTTCGCGCCGCGCCGCAGAAACGGGCGGCGGTGCCCAGGGATGCGCAAATGGAGGGCAAGGACGCGCGGGGCCAAAAAAAAGGCCGAGCTTTCGCTCGGCCGAAGTCCAACAGGGAGGTAGAAGATGACGAGAGCGGATCGTCGTCGCCTTCTGAGGGTGGATTTAGGCCCTCGGGCGATTCCGTTCAAGCCCAACTTTGCCGCAGGTGCAGCATGTCAGCTATGCGCCTTGGGCATGGCTTGTCCCGTCATGGGGGTACACAGGCGAAATCCGCCGCGCCCGGCCCTGCGGTGGGCGCCGGGGGCCAGCCCCCGGACCCCCGGAGTATTTGGGGCAAGATGAAGCCGCAAGCGCACCGACCGCCATTCACTTTCTGTCCCTAAATATCCCGGGGGTCCGGGGGCTGGCCCCCGGCGCCCACGGCAAGGCCGGGCCTGCGGGCGGGATCACTCGCGCCGGTTGCGGCGGAAGGCGATGACCTCTTCGGTCACGAAGTCGCGGAAAGCGGCGACGCGGCGGGAATGGCGCAGTTCCTCGGGGTAGGCGAGGAACACCGGCACCTCGACCGATTCCACATCCGGCAGCACCCGTTCCAGATGCGGGAAATCGTGCAGCAGGTAATCGGGCAGCACGCCGACGCCGAGGTTGTTCAGCACCCCCTGCAGCACGCCGAAGTAGTTGTTCACCTTCAGCGCCGACACCGCGTCCTGCGCCAGCAGGATCTGCACCAGTTCCGCCCCCGCCGCGACCTGCGCCGCGCCCGTCTGCTGGCAGATGATCCGGTGGTCGCGCAGGTCCGACAGCTGGGTCGGGCGGCCGCGGTCGTCCAGATAGTCGGGCGTGGCGTAAAGGCGCATGCGCACGCTCATCAGCCGCTTGCGGATGAGGTCGGCCTGGCTCGGCTCCTTCATCCTTATGGCCACGTCCGCCTCGCGCATCGGCAGGTCGAGCACGCGTTCCTCCAGCATGAGGTCGAGCGTCACGTCGGGGTAGCTGTTGTAGAAGGACGCCAGCCGCGGCACCAGCCAGAGCGTGCCGAAGCCGGTGGTGGTCGTCACCTTCAGCTCGCCCATCACCTCGTCGTCGGCATCGCGGATGCGCGCGGTCGCGGCATCGAGGCGCTTGGCCATCGACTGGGTGGCGTCGAACAGCAATTCGCCCTGTTCGGTCAGGATCAGCCCGCGCGCGTGGCGGTGGAAGAGCGTGGCGTCGAGGCTTTCCTCCAGCGCGCGGATCTGCCGGCTGACCGCCGATTGCGACAGGTGCAGCACGTCGCCCGCATGGGTGAGGCTGCCCGCATCCGCGACCGCGTGGAAAATGCGCAGCTTGTCCCAGTCCATCATGCGTTTCGGTTTCCTCTGCCATGCATGTGCTGCAAGTCACATAGGCGGCCCTCTGCCGTGTTGCAAATGAAACCGCGCGGCATGTGCGCCTATGCGCGGTGGCGTGATCGGCGGGCGATTTCGGCGCAGAAAATGGCGGCGGCCCGATGGCGTTTTTCCCTGCGCGGGCGTAGAGATGGGCGAGGCGGTACGGGATGGGCGCATGGCGGTTGGCGTTTTCGATTCGGGTCTGGGCGGGCTGACGGTGCTGGACGCATTGGTGAAACGGCTGCCCGATGTGCCCTTCGTCTATCTGGGCGACAATGCGCATGCCCCCTATGGCGTGCGCGACGCCGACGACATCTTCCGCCTGACCTGCGCGGGGGTGGAACGGCTTTGGGCCGAGGGCTGCGATCTGGTGATCCTGGCCTGCAACACCGCCTCCGCCGCGGCGCTGAAGCGCATGCAGGAAAGCTGGATCCCCGCCGACAAGCGGGTTCTGGGCGTGTTCGTGCCGCTGATCGAGGCGCTGACCGAACGCAACTGGGGCGACAATTCCCCCCCGCGCGAGGTGGCGGCGAAACATGTGGCGCTGTTCGCCACCCCGGCCACGGTGGCGTCGCGCGCGTTCCAGCGGGAGTTGGCCTTCCGCGCCATCGGCGTGGATGTCGAGGCACAGCCCTGCGGCGGCGTGGTCGACGCGATCGAGCAGGGCGACGAGATCCTGGCCGAGGCGCTGGTGAAAAGCCATGTCGAGGCGCTGTTGCGCCGCATGCCGCATCCCGAGGCGGCGATCCTCGGCTGCACCCATTATCCGCTGATGGAAGAGGTGTTCCAGAAGGCGCTCGGCCCCGGGGTGCGGGTGTTCTCGCAACCCCGGCTGGTGGCCGAGGCGACGGCGGATTATCTTGCCCGGCGGCCCGAATTCCTCGGCCGGGGCGTGGTGTCGCGCCATCTGACCACGGGCGATCCCGACAGCGTGTCGGCCAAGGCGACGCAGTTCCTGCGCCGCCGGATCGACTTCGAGGCCGCCTGACCCCGTGCCGGTCGATGCCGCCATTGCCCCCCTGCCGCGCCGCCGCTGGCGGCGGTGGCTGCGCCGTGCCGGGATCGCGGCGGTGCTGGTGGTGCTGGCCGCGGTGGCGGTGCATCTGCGGGTGGTGCCCTTCGTCTGGTACTGGGGCATGATGCAGCTGAACGCGTCCGACTGGCGCGACCGGGCGATCTGGCTGCCGGATTATCGCGTCGCGCTGGATGCGGCGCCGGTCGCGGGCGTGGCCTCGAACCTGTCGGGCCTGACCTACAGCGCCGAGACGGGGACGCTGTTCAGCGTCGTCAACCGCCCGCCGCTGGCGGTGGAACTGTCGCCCGACGGGCGGCTGTTGCGCACGCTGCCCATCCGCGGCGCGGGCGACCCCGAGGGCATCACCCATGTCGCGGGCGACCGGTTCATCGTCGTGGACGAGGACAGCCAGACCTTCACCTGGGTGCGCATCGGCCCCGACACGGCAGAGATCGTGCTGGACGGCGCGCCGCGCTTTTCGCTGCACATGGACAAGCGCGACAACATGGGGTTCGAGGGCGTGTCCTGGGACGACCGCACCGGACGGCTCTTGATCGTGCAGGAGATGCTGCCCCTGCGCGTGCTGGTGGTCGAGGGGCTTGCGGGGCTGGTGGCGGGCGGGCCGATGGCGCTCGACATCTGGGAATGGGCGCCCTCGGATGCCTCGCGGCTGTTCATGCGCGATCTGTCGTCGATCACGCTGCACGAACCGACGGGCCATGTGCTGCTGCTCAGCCATATGTCGTCGATGGTGGTGGAATATGCCGCCGACGGCACGCCGGTCAGCATCCTGCCGCTGGTGCGCGGGGCGGCGGGGCTGTCGGCCACCGTGCCGCAGGCGGAAGGGATCGCCATGGGCCCGGCGGGCGAGATCTTCGTGGTGTCCGAACCGAACCTCTTCTACCGTCTGGAACGCACGCATCCTGCGCCGTGGATGGGGGCGGGGCAGGGCGGGTAGGCCGGACCGGCTGGCGCACCACCGCCGGGCCGGGCGGGATCAGGAAACGCACCGCGTTTCCCCCGCCCGTTCGCGCGAGGGTGCCACTGAAAACCGTGCCGCCCCAGACCCGAGAGGCCAGCGCCTGCCCCGGCGGGCGAGAAGCGCCCGCCATGGGCGGGGCGGGCGCTGGCCGGGGGCTTTGGGCCCCCGGCCGGGGCAACGAAACCTGAATCGCGATGGCGAAGGCACGCGCCTTCGCCAGCCCGCGCGGCAGGCCCGCTACCAGGCACGTTTTTCCCTTGCCCCGCGGCGCGGGCTGGCCCATCAGTCGGCCATTCAGCAAGGGAAACGCGCCATGACCCATCGCATCGCCATTCTCGGGGCCTCGGGCTATACGGGGGCCGAACTCATCCGCCTGATCGCCACCCATCCGGGGATGGAAATCGTGGCGCTGTCGGCCGACCGCAAGGCCGGGATGGAAATGGCCGAGGTGTTCCCCTTCCTGCGCCATCTGGATCTGCCCCGGCTGGTGAAGATCGAGGACATCGACTTTTCCGGGATCGACCTGTGCTTCTGCGCGCTGCCGCATGCGACCACGCAACAGGTGATCGCGGGCCTGCCGCGCGGCCTGAAGATCGTCGATCTGTCCGCCGATTTCCGGCTGCGCGACCCGGCGGCCTATGAAAAATGGTATGGCCAGCCCCATGCGGCCATCGAGGTGCAGAAAGAGGCCGTCTATGGCCTGACCGAGTTCTACCGCGAGGAGATTCGGGCCGCCCGGCTGGTCGCGGGCACCGGCTGCAACGCCGCCACCGGGCAATATGCGATCCGCCCGCTGATCGAGGCGGGGGTGATCGACCTTGACAATATCGTGATCGACCTCAAGGCGGGCGTGTCGGGCGCGGGGCGCAGCCTCAAGGAAAACCTGCTGCATGCCGAACTGTCGGGCGGGACGCACAGCTATTCGGCCGGGGGCAAGCACCGCCATCTGGGTGAATTCGATCAGGAATTCAGCAAGATCGCGGGCCGCCCGGTGCAGGTGCAGTTCACGCCGCATCTGATGCCTTTCAACCGCGGCATCCTCGCCACGGTCTATCTGCGCGGCGCGGCGCAAGACATCCACGCCGCGCTCGCCAGCCGCTATGCCGCAGAGCCCTTCCTGAGGGTGCTGCCTTTTGGCGCACTCCCCTCGACACGCGACATCGCAGGGTCCAATTTCTGTCATATCGGCGTGATCGGGGACCGCATCCCGGGCCGCGCCGTGGTCGTCGCGGTGCTGGACAACCTGTGCAAGGGGTCCTCGGGCCAGGCGATCCAGAACGCCAACCTGATGCTGGGGGCGGAAGAGACCGCGGGCCTGATGCTGGCCCCCGTCTTTCCGTAGGGACATATGAAGGGCCTGAAGAAAAAACGCCGGATCCAGATCATTCTCGCCGCCTTTCTGGCGCTCGCGGTGTCCACCGGGCTGGTGGGCTATGCCATGCAAGACGGGATCAACTTCTTCCGTTCGCCCAGTCAGGTGGCCGAGGCGCCCCCGCCGGAAACCGAAACCTTCCGCCTTGGCGGGCTGGTCGAGGAAGGCAGCCTGATCCGCGGGCAGGGCGAGGCCGTGACCTTCCGCGTGACCGATGGCGGCGCCACGATCCCGGTCAGCTTCACCGGCGTGCTGCCGGATCTCTTCGGTGAAAACCAGGGCATGATCGGCACCGGCAAGCTGGTGAAGGGCGTCTTCGTCGCGCGCGAGATCCTCGCCAAACATGACGAGACCTATATGCCCAAAGAGGTCATGGACGCGCTGAAGGAACAGGGCGTCTACAAGGACCCGAACGCTGGCGAGACCTGATCTTAACCTCTTTTCATGAAGCTTTCCCGCAGGTTCACAACATGCGGGAAGCCCATGAAGACCGTTCAGCAGATCGCCCAGGAAATCGTCGCCCGCGAGGGCGGCTTCGTCGACGACCCCGATGACCCCGGTGGGGCGACCAACCACGGCGTGACGATCCACACGCTGCGCCGTCTGGGAATCGACCTCGACCGCGACGGGGCGGTGACGGCGGCGGATGTGCGCCGCCTGACCGCGGCGCAGGCGGTGGAAATCTATGTCGAACATTACTACCGCCGCCCCGGCATCGCCGCGCTGCCCGAGGCCATCCAGGCCAGCGTGTTCGACATGTATGTCAACGCCGGGTCCAACGCGGTGCGGCTGTTGCAGCGGCTGCTAAGCAAGATGGGGCAGGACACGGCGGTGGATGGCGTGATCGGGCCGCAGACGATCCGCAATGCCCATCGCGCCGCGCAGATGGCACCCGACCATTTCGCCGATGCCTACGGGATCGAGCGGCGGAACTACTACTACGCGCTGGCCGATGCCCGCCCCGCCAGCCGCAAATACGCACGGCGCCGCGACGGCGGCAAGGGCGGCTGGATCACGCGGGCAGAGGCGTTCATCTCCACCCGGTTCCATCTGTCGGATGCCGAACATCGCGAAAGGGTCGCGGCATGGGCGTGATCGGCGGCATGATCGGGGCGGCGCCCGCGGTGGCGGCCATAGGGGCGGCGGTGCGCGATGTGGCGGGGGCGTTCAGTCCCCATGCCACGCGGGCGATGGAACTGTCGGCGGGCGCGCAGCAGGCGGCGCTGGCGCAGCATGCGGCGGAATTCGGGCTTGCGCGCGGGGGCTGGTTCGACGGGGTGGTGAACGGGCTGAACCGCCTGCCGCGGCCCCTGCTGGCGCTCAGCACCATCGGGCTTTTCGCCTATGCGATGGCGGATCCGCCGGGGTTCGCGCGGCGGATGGTGGCGCTGGCGCAGGTGCCCGAGCCGCTCTGGTGGCTTCTGGGCGGGATCGTGTCGTTCTATTTCGGCGCGCGCGAGGCGTTCTATTTCCGCCGCCGCCAGACGGTGGCCGCCGCCGCCGCCCCGCCGCCGTTCGAGCCGGAACCGGAAGATGACGAGGACCGCCCGGTGAAGGTGAAGGGCACCAATCCCGCGCTGAACGCCTGGCAGCAGTCGGGCGGCATGCCCTGACGCCCCGGCCCCGGGGATCAGCGCCAGATCACCCCGGGGCCGATGTCGGCCAGGGTCGGGCAGCCGGTCAGCGTCATCGCGACCTCCAGCTCGGTGCGCAGGATGGTCAGCACATGCGCCACGCCCGCCGCACCGCCCACCGCCAGCCCGCACAGCACCGGCAGCCCCGTCAGCACCGCATCCGCGCCGAGCGCCAGCGCCTTCAGCACATCCGTTCCCCGCCGGATCCCGCCATCGGCCAGCACCGGCACCCGGCCCGCCACCGCCGCCGCCACGCGCGGCAGCGCCTCGATACTGGCGGGCAGGGTGTCGAGCACGCGGCCGCCGTGGTTCGACACGATCAACCCGTCCACCCCCGCCGCCAGCGCCGGTTCCACGTCCCGGGGCGACAGGATCCCCTTGACCAGCACCGGCAGCCGGGTTTCGCCCTTCAGCCAGGCGATGTCGGACCAGCGCGGCGCCGCATCCAGCAGGCCCAGGAACACCGGGCTCTGCCCCGGGCCCGCGCGCGATGCCGGGGCGGCGAAGCCGCGCAGGTTCACCGCCTCCACCCCCGGGGGCAGGCGGAACCCGGCCCGCGCCTCCTCGTTGCGCAGCCCGTTGATCGCCGCATCCGCCGTCACCACCAGCGCGCGACAGCCCGCATCCTCGGCGCGGCGCACCAGCGCCAGCGTGTCCTCCCGCCGCGGCTGCATGTAAAGCTGGAACCACAGCGGCCCGTGCGCGGCGGCGGCGATCCGGTCCAGCGCCACGCTCGCCTGGCAGGACACCACCATCGCGCTGCCCACCGCGCCGGCGCCCAGAACGGTGGCCAGTTCGCCCTCGCCGTGCAGCAGGCGGTGAAAGGCGGTGGGGGCGACGAGGATCGGATGATCCAGATCCATTCCCAGCAACCGCAGCCGCGTATGCGCCCCCCGCATGTCGGCCAGCACCCGGCCTTCCAGCCGCAGCGCGTCGAAGGCCGCCCGGTTCGCCGCGCGCGTGATCCCGTCCGCCCCCGCACCCCCGACATAGGCCCAGACATCGGCGGGCAGCCGCGCCCGCGCATGGCGTTCGTAATCCGCCAGCGCCACCGCGTCGGGCGGGATCGGGCCCGCCTGCGTCACAGGTCCGACCAGGCGCGGATCAGGTTGTGGTAATGCGCGGTGATCCCCGTCACCGCCGGGTCGTCGTCGGGCAGCATCGAGCGGATGCGCATGATCGACATGTCCAGATCGTAAAGCATGTGGCGCTGCCAGTCGTCCTTCACCATCGACTGCGCCCAGAAGAACGAGGCCCACCGCGACCCGCGCGTGACCGGCGTCACCGAATGCAGGCTGGTCGCCGGATAGACCACCGCATGGCCCGCGGGCAGCTTGACCCGGTGTTCGCCATAGGTGTTGTGCACCACCAGCTCGCCCCCGTCGTAATCCTCGGGCGGGGTCAGGAAGATGGTGGTGGACACATCGGTGCGGATGCGCTGGCCGGTGCCGGGGATCACGCGGATCGAGCCGTCCACATGCGCACCGAAGGTCATGCCTTCGTCATAGCGGTTGAACATCGGCGGCAGCACATGCAGCGGCAGCGCGGCGGTGGAATAGATCGCGCTGCGCCCCAAGGCCCGCAGCACGATGGTCGACAACTCCCGCGCCTCGGCGCTGTCGATGGGCACCTGGAGGTTGTTCTTGACCTTGACCGCCTGGTCCCCCGCGGTGACGCGCCCGTCCACCCAGGGCGTGCCGTCCAGCACCTGGCGGATATAGGCGACCTCTTCGGGGGTCAGGATGTCGGGGATGGTGACGAGCATGGCGGGCTCCGGCTGTTGCGGCTCGGGCCGGACCATAGCGCCGCGCGCCCCGTATGGTAAGCGTTTTTGTCAGGTAATCCGGGGCCAACTGTCGCAGACCCGTATGCCATCGAAGAACGCCCCCTTCATTTTCTGTCCAAAAATATCCCGGGGGTCCGGGGGCTGGCCCCCGGCCCTGACCCAACCACCCGCACGAACCGCAGGAAGGATACCCCGAAAGCAAACGGGCGGCCCCCGCGAAGGGGCCGCCCGCGGCCGGTCCGGGAACCGGGATCAGAAGCGGTAGTTGACCTTCAGCGTCGCCGCGCGCCCGGGGGCGCGGTTCGCGAACAGGCCCACATGCGAGGCATCGTAGAGCCGTTCGTCGAACAGGTTGGTGACGTTCAGCTGCAGGTCGGCCTTCTCGTTGATCTCGTAGGCGGCGAAGGCATCCACCCGCCATTGCGAGGGCAGGATCGCGGTATTGGCCGCGTTCAGGAACCGCTTGCCGGTGAAGGTCGCCCCGCCGCCGAGCGTCAGGCGGTCGGTGACGTCATAGGTGGTCCACAGGCTGAAGCTGTGCCGGGCGACGAACTGCAACTGGTTGCCGTTGTCCGGGTCGGCCACGCCGCCGACGAAGCCGCCATCCACCAGCTTGGCGTCGGTGAAGGCATAGCCCGCCGAAATGCCCCAACGGTCGTTGATCTGCCCGGCCGCGCCCAGTTCGAACCCCTGCGCGCGGCTGTTGCCGATCAGCGCCACGTTGCCGAGCGGGTCGAGCGCGCGCTGGTTGGTCTTTTCGGTGTGGAAGACCGCCGCGGTCAGCAGCAGCCGTTCGTCGAACACCGCCCATTTGGTGCCGATCTCGATGCTGCGGTTCTTTTCCGGCTCGAGGTTGGCGTTGTTGGCGGTCAGCGTGCAGGCCGCCGCGCCGTCGGCGCCGCCGGCCATCGTGGCGCATTCGCCCGAGGGGTTCGACGAGGTGCCGAAGGACAGGTAGATGCTGCCGTTCGGCGCCGGCTTGTAGACGAGGCCGAGCGAGTAGTTGACCATGTTGTCGGTGCGCCCGAAGGGCGTGTCCGGCACCCCGCCGACGGTGCCGTAGGTGTTCACCTCGTAGCGGTCGAAGCGCAGGCCGAGGTTCAGTTCCCACTGCGGGTTGAACGTCATCGTGTCGAAGACGTAGAGCGCGCGGGTGTCGGTCGTGGTGGGCAGGCCGAAGGGGCCCCAGACCGGGGCGCCGGTGACGGGCGTCAGCGGATCGGGGTTGAAAAGATCGGTCGGCGGCACGGTATAGCCGCCCGTCAGCGAGGCCGAGGACAGCTTGTCCCGCGTCAGTTCGATCCCCACGGCGAAGTCGTGCTGGATCGTGCCGGTGTGGAAGGTGCCGGTCAGCGCGGTGGTGAAGGCCACGCCGCGGTTCTTCTTGCCGCCGCTGCGCAGGTCGCGCGCCACCTCGCCGGCCGCGTTGATGGTCGGGCGGGTGACCTGGTAGAACTGTTCCGAGCCGATCCAGGTCAGCGCGGATTCGAGCCGCAGGTTGTCGCTGAACTCATGCTCGAACTTCAGCTGCGCGCTCTGGTTCGTGACCTCGCGATGGTCGCGCAGGACGGAGCCGTAGAAGTTTTCCGCGCGCATGGATTCGAGCGGGCGAAAGGGATCGGCCAGCGTGCCGGTGCCGAAATCCGTGCCATGGGTGGCGACATAGTTGGCGTTCGCGAAGGGCACGCCCAGGTCCGGCGTCGTGTCGGCCTTGGTATGCAGCACGTTGAACGACAGCTTGCTGCCCTCGCCGAAGCGTTTGGACAGGGCGATGGCGATGCCGCGGCGGTCGTCCTTCAGATAGTCGCGTCCGGGCACGCCCGAATCCTGCGCCATCAGGTTCAGCCGCGCGGCCAGCCCGTTGCCGAGGTCGTAGTTGCCGTCATAGGTCAGCCGCGCATGGCTGGCATTGCCGGCGGTGGCCGACAGGTGATGGAAGGTCTCGCCCTCATGCGCCTGCTTGGACACCAGGTTGATCGACCCGCCGGTGGACCCGCGGCCCGAATAGGCGCCGCCCGGGCCCTTGGCGATCTCGACCGATTCGACCGCGAAAGCCTCCTGGCTGGTGCGGCCGAGGTTGCGCACGCCGTCGACCATCATGTCGGTCGCCGCCTGGAAGCCGCGCACGAACATCCGGTCGCCGAGCGGCGTGCCGCCCTCGCCGGAACCGAGCGTGACGCCCGGCGTGGTGCGCAGCACCTCGAGCACCGAGGTCGCGCCGCGCTCCTCGATCTCGCGCTGGGTGATGATGCTGATCGTCTTGGGCGTGTCGAGCAGCGGCGCGGTCAGCTTGGACGAGGACCCTTCGGTCACGGTCAGGTTCGTCGCCGGATCGGGCCGGGCCTGGAGCGTGATCGGGTCGAGCACGGTGGTTTCCGGCTGCTGCGCGGTCTGGGCATGGGCCGGGGCGGCGACCGCGGCGGAAATGGCCAGCACCGGCAGAAGCCCGAGCGTGGTGCGGATCTGCGCGGGGGTCTCGGCGGCGCCGGTCTGCGGGGGGCGGGATGTGGTCACGGGAACTCCTGTTGCAAGCGCTCCCACCCCCGGCGGCGGGCGCCGGGGACAGGATGGTGTCGTCACGGGGGTAGCTGGCTTGCGGCTGGCTGGGGCATTTGGCCGCGGGACCGCAGGCCGTTATCCGGCGATTGGGCCAGCGGGGGGCGTCTGTCAATACCGTTGCGACAGAAACAGTCGGAAATACCGGCGCTGTGTCGCACCACCCCCGGTTGCGGCGCCTTCCTCGACCCCGCGTGATCCACTGCGTCCAGAACAGCGCCGGGGGCTTCGCGCCCCCGGACCCCCGCGGGATATTTGGGCCAGCCTGAAGAACAGGCACTCTTGCCAGACGGGAAGCACGGCTGTTCTTCAGGCTGGATCTAAATATCCCCGCCGGAGGCTCCCGCACGCTCCGCCGGGCCGGACGGGGCGGGAAGGGGGCCGGCGGTGCGGTTCCCCTAAAACCGCCGCGACCAAGGCGCGCAGCCCATTGGCCCCGGCAAACGAACGCATTATGCTGCGCGCATGATCATAGAACTCGGCCACTTCGCCCTCGTCCTCGCCCTGCTCGTCGCGCTCGTGCAGTCCGTCGTGCCCCTCGTGGGGGCGCAGAAGGGCTGGGGGGCCTGGATGGCCGTGGCCGAACCCGCCGCCACCGCGCAGTTCCTGCTGGTGGCCTTTTCCTTCGCCGCGCTGACCTGGGCCTTCGTGACCTCGGATTTCTCGCTGCTGCTGGTGGTGTCGAACTCCCACACGCTCAAGCCGATGCTCTACAAGGTGACGGGCGTCTGGGGGAACCACGAAGGCTCGCTTCTGCTCTGGGTGCTGATCCTGGCGCTGTTCGGGGCCTGCGCGGCCTGGTTCGGGGGCAACCTGCCGCCGCGGCTGCGCGCGCGCGTGCTGTCGGTGCAGGCGATGATCGGGGTGGCGTTCCTGGCCTTCACGCTCTTCACCTCGAACCCCTTCCTGCGGCTGGCCGTGCCGCCGATGGACGGGCGCGACCTCAACCCGCTGTTGCAGGACCCGGGGCTCGCCTTCCATCCGCCGTTCCTCTACCTCGGCTATGTCGGGCTCAGCATGGCGTTTTCCTTCGCCATCGCCGCGCTGATCGAGGGCCGGGTGGATGCCGCCTGGGGCCGGTGGGTGCGGCCCTGGACGCTGGCGGCCTGGGTGTTTTTGACCATCGGCATCGCGCTCGGATCGTGGTGGGCCTATTACGAACTGGGCTGGGGCGGGTTCTGGTTCTGGGACCCGGTGGAAAACGCCAGCTTCATGCCCTGGCTGATCTCTGCCGCGCTGCTGCATTCCGCCATCGTGGTGGAAAAGCGCGAGGCGCTGAAGGCCTGGACGATCCTGCTGGCGATCCTGGCCTTCGGGTTCAGCCTGATCGGCACTTTCATCGTGCGCTCGGGCATCATCACCTCGGTCCATGCCTTCGCCAACGACCCCGAACGCGGGGTGTTCATCCTGCTGATCCTCGCGGTGTTCATGGGCGGGGCGCTGATGCTGTTCGCCGCGCGGGCGGGCGCGATGGAGGCGAAGGGGGTCTTTGCCCTCGTCAGCCGCGAATCGGCGCTGGTGGTGAACAACGTGCTGCTGGCGGTGGCGTCCTTCGTCGTCTTCGTGGGAACGATCTGGCCGCTGCTGGCGGAAATGTTCTTTGCACGGAAACTGTCGGTGGGTCCGCCCTTCTTCAACATGGCCTTCACGCCCTTCATCGTGGCGCTGGCGGTGCTGCTGCCCCTGGGCGCGATGCTGCCGTGGAAACGCGCGACGCTCGGACGGGCGATGCGGCCGCTGTGGGGCGTGCTGGCGCTGGCGCTGGCGGCGGGCGCGCTGGTCTGGGCGATGCAGACGGGGCGTTCGGCGCTCGGCCCGGTGGGGGTGTTGCTGGGGGTCTGGGTCGTGCTCGGCGCGGTGGCGGACCTCTGGGCGCGCACGGGGCGCGGGGCGCTTGCGGACCGCGCCGCGCGGCTCGGCCGCCTGCCGCGGGCCGACTGGGGCAAGGCCACGGCGCATGCCGGGCTCGGCATCACCATCTTCGCCATCGCCGCCCTGACCGCCTGGGATACCGAGGATATCCGCGTCGCCCGCCCGGGCGAACCCTTCACCATCGAGGGGCGCGAGATCACCCTGCAGGGCGTCGAACGGATCGAGGGGCCGAACTATATCGCCACCACCGCCACGATCACCGTGCGCGAGGGCGGGCGGGTCTTCACCCTCTACCCCGAAAAGCGGGTCTATCCCGTCGCCGCCATGCCCACGACCGAGGCCGCGATCGACTACGGCCTGCTGCGCGACGTCTACCTCGTCATCGGCGATCCGCAGGCGGACGGGGCCTGGGCGGTGCGCACCTATATCAAGCCCTTCGCCAACTGGATCTGGGGCGGCGCGATCATCATGGCGCTCGGCGGCTTCCTGAGCCTGTCGGACCGCCGCTATCGCGTGGCGGCCGGGGCGCGGCGCACGGCGGCCGCGGTGGCGGCGGAATGAGGGCGGCGGCGATCCTGCTGCTGGCGGCCGCGCTGGCCGCCGCGACGCCCGCGCTGGCGGTGGAGCCCGACGAGGTGCTGGCCGATCCGGTGCTGGAGGCGCGGGCGCGCGAGATTTCGAAGAACCTGCGCTGCCTTGTCTGCCGCAACGAAAGCATCGACGAATCGAACGCCGAACTGGCGCGCGACCTGCGGCTTCTGGTGCGCGAACGGCTGTTGCAGGGCGACAGCGACGCCGAGGTGCTGCGCTATGTCGTCGAGGGGGATGAAACCTTCGCGGGCTACGGCGAATATGTGCTTCTGCGCCCCAATGCATCCGGCAGCAACCTCGTGCTGTGGATCGCAGGCCCGGCGATGGCGGTGCTCGGCCTCGGGGTCGCGGCGCTCTACCTCCGCCGCCGCCGCGCTGCCCCCGACCCCGCGCCCGAGGCGCTGAGCGAGGCCGAACGCCGCCGGCTGGACGAGCTGATGCGCGACTGACCGGCGGTCGGGCCGGTGGACGAGGCGGCGCCGGGGGCCAGCCCCGCGGCCTGCTGGTTCTCGAACCAGTGGCGCACCATCCGGCGCCCCCGGGATATTTAGGGACAGAAAATGAGCAGGTCGGCTTCCTGAAGCGACCGCCGCGGCTTCATCTTGCCGAAAATACTCCGGGGGTCCGGGGGCTGGCCCCCGGCGCTGTCCTGCACATTTGCGCGTCCGCCGACAGGGGCCCAAAACGAAACCGGCCCCCGAAGGGGCCGGCGGGATGCGGTTCGGGGCAGGGTCAGCGCGCCGCGACGTCCGGGTAGTTGCGGTGTGCCGCGCCGACGTAAAGCTGCCGCGGGCGGCCGATCCGCTGCGTCGGGTCGCCGACCATTTCCTTCCACTGCGAGATCCAGCCCACCGTGCGCGACAGCGCGAAGATCGGCGTGAACATCGAGGTCGGGAAGCCCATCGCCTCGAGGATGATGCCCGAGTAGAAATCGACGTTGGGGTAGAGCTTCTTCGAGACGAAATAATCGTCCTCCAGCGCGATCCGCTCCAGCTCCTTGGCGACCTTCAGGGTTTCGTTGTTGTGGATGCCCAGAAGGCCCAGAACCTCGTCGGCCGATTCCTTCATCACCTTGGCGCGCGGGTCGAAGTTCTTGTAGACCCGGTGGCCGAAGCCCATCAGGCGGAACGGGTCGTCCTTGTCCTTGGCTTTCTTGATGTATTCCGGGATCCGGTCGACGGTGCCGATTTCGCGCAGCATTTCCAGGCAGGCCTGGTTCGCGCCGCCATGCGCCGGGCCCCAGAGGCAGGCGATGCCGGCGGCGATGCAGGCGAAGGGATTCGCGCCCGAGGACCCGGCCAGACGCACGGTGGAGGTCGAGGCGTTCTGTTCGTGGTCGGCATGCAGCATCATGATCCGGTCCATCGCCTTGGCGAGGATCGGGTTGACCACGTAATCCTCCGCCGGGACCGAGAAGCACATGTGCAGGAAGTTGCCCGCGTAATCGAGGCTGTTCTTCGGATAGACGAAGGGCTGGCCGATCGAATATTTGTAGGCCATCGCCGCGATTGTCGGCAGCTTGGCGATCATGCGGATCGCCGCCACCTCGCGGTGCCAGGGGTCGTTGATGTCGAGGCTGTCGTGATAGAAGGCCGACAGCGCGCCGACCACGCCGACCATCGTCGCCATCGGATGGCTGTCGCGGCGGAAGCCGCGGAAGAAGTTGTGGACCTGTTCGTGCACCATCGTGTGGCGCGTCACGCGGGTCTCGAAATCGACCATCTGGGTCTGCGTCGGCAGTTCGCCGTAAAGCAGCAGGTAGCAGACTTCAAGGTAATGCGATTTCTCGGCCAGCTGTTCGATCGGGTAGCCGCGGTAGAGCAGTTCGCCCTTGTCGCCGTCGATATAGGTGATGGTCGATTCGCAAGAGGCCGTCGAGGTGAAGCCGGGGTCGTAGGTGAACACGTCCGCCTCGGCATAGAGCTTGCGGATGTCGACGACATCGGGCCCGAGCGTGGGTGAAAGCAGCGGCAGTTCGTAGGACTTGCCGTCAATGGTCAGTGTCGCGGTCTTGGTCGGTGCGGCCATTCTCGTCCCTCTTTCATTGCCGGCACGGGGCGCCGGCGTATTCGTCCGGTCTGGCGGGCGCGCGCCGGCCAGGATCACCCGGCCCAGGAGCGCGCATCCGACAGCCGCGCAATCGTCTCTTCCCGACCGATGACCAACATCATGTCGATGACGCCCGGGCTCACCGCCCGGCCCGACAGCGCGGCGCGCAGGGGCGGGGCGATCTTGCCGAAACCTACCCCGCGGGATGCGGCCACGTCAGCCAGAACAGACTCCAGAGCATCGCGCGACCACCTAGCATTCCGCAAGGGGGGCGTCAATTCGTCCAGTATACCACGGGATACCACATCCACCGCCGCCCGCGCCTTGGCATCGGGTTCCAGCGGGCCTTGAGTCAGCGCAAAGTAAGCCTTTTCAAGCAGTTCCGGCAGGGTCTTGGCGCGGTCCTTGAGGCAGGGCAGCGCCCGCGACAGGCCGTCGCGCTGCACATCGGTCAGGGGCGGCTGTGCGGTCGCGGCAAGGAATGCCTCGATTTCGTGCAGCAGCGCGGCATCCGCCATCGCCGCGATATGCTGGCCCGAGAGGTTTTCCAGCTTCTTGAAATCCAGCCGCGCCGGCGCCCGCCCGATCTGGGGCAGGTCGAACCAGTCGCGCGCCTGCGCATCGGTGAAGAACTCGTCGTCCCCATGGCTCCACCCCAGGCGGCAGAGATAGTTGCGCAGCGCCGCGGGCGGATAGCCGAGGGCGGCATATTCATGCAGCCCCACCGCGCCGTGGCGTTTCGACAGCTTCTTGCCGTCGGGCCCGTGGATCAGCGGGATATGGGCCCAGACCGGCACCGGCCAGCCCATCGCGTCATACACCATCTGCTGGCGCGCGGCGTTGTTCAGATGGTCATCGCCCCGGATCACATGCGTCACGCCCATGTCATGATCATCCACCACCACCGCCAGCATATAGGTGGGTGTACCGTCGGAGCGTAAACAAATCATATCATCGAGCTGGTCGTTGCGGAACCGCACCATGCCCTGCACCGCATCCTCGACCAGGGTTTCCCCTTCGCGCGGGGCCTTCATGCGGATGGCATAGGGGCCCTCGGGCCAGGTCGCCGGGTCGGCGTCGCGCCAGGGCGAACGGAAGAGGGTGGATCGTCCTTCCGCCCGGGCGGCCTCGCGGAACGCCTCGATTTCCGCCGGCGTGGCGTAGCAGCGATAGGCCGCGCCGCGGGCCAGCATCTCGTGCGCGACCTCGGCGTGCCGGTCCTTGCGGGCGAACTGGCTGACCGCCTCGCCATCCCAGTCGAGGCCGAGCCAGCGCAGCCCCTGAAGGATCGCCGCCGTCGCCTCGGGCGTGGACCGCTCGCGGTCGGTATCCTCGATCCGCAGCAGGAATTTCCCCCCCCGGCCGCGGGCGTAGAGCCAGTTGAACAGCGCCGTGCGCGCCCCGCCGATATGCAGGTAGCCGGTGGGCGAGGGGGCGAAGCGGGTCACGACAGGAGGCGCGGCGGCCGGTCCGGGCATCGGGATTAACCTTTCGGAAACCATCCAGGGCGTAGCGTAGGCGCCTGTCTAGGCAATCGGCATGCAGAGGACAAGGTGCCCCGGATCCCCCATCCGCTCGACTGGCTGCTGCAGGCGCGCGGGATCCTGTTTCCCTGGCTGCCGGTGTGCCTGGGCACCGGAATCGCGCTGTGGTTCGCCGCCCCGCGCGAACCGGGGCTGGCAGAGGCGGGTGTGGCCGGTGCGCTTTTGCTGGCGGCGCTGGCCGGGCGGGTGTTCGGCGGGGTGCGCTGGCATCCGGTCTGGATCGGCGCGGGGATGGTCGCGGCGGGGTTCCTGCTGGCCACGGGGCGCGGCGCGCTGGTCGCCGCGCCGGTGCTGGACTGGCGCTATTACGGCCCGGTCGAGGGGCGGGTGGTGGAGGTCGACCGCTCCGCGAAGGACCGGATCCGCCTGACGCTCGACCAGGTGGCGCTGGACATCCGCGGCCCGCCGCCCGGGCGGGTGCGGATCTCGCTCATGTCCGATCAGCCGTGGCTTGCCCCGGTGCCGGGGATGCGCGTGGCGACCACCGCGCATCTGGCCCCGCCGCAGGGCCCGGCAGAACCGGGCGGGTTCGATTTCCGCCGGCTGGCGTGGTTCGGGGGGTTGGGGGCCACCGGCTATACCCGCACGCCGGTGCTGCGGCTGGCGCCGGCGGAAGGGGCCGCCGCGGTCTGGCTCGCGGCGCAGCGGCAGCGGCTGGCGCAGGCGGTGATGGCGCGGATCCCGGGCGATGCGGGGGGCTATGCGGCGGCGGTGATGACGGGGGACCGTTCGGGGATCGGCGCGGCGGCGAACCAGGCGATGCGCGATTCGAACCTTTATCACCTCGTGTCGATTTCCGGCATGCATATGGGGATGCTGGCGGCCTTCGTCTTCGGGCTGGTGCGCTACGGGCTGGCGCTGGTGCCCCGGCTGGCGCTGCGGCTGCCGGCCAAGAAGATCGGCGCGGGCGTCGCGCTGGTGGCGGCGGCGGCCTATCTGGCGCTGGCGGGGCGCGACGTGGCGACGGAACGCGCCTTCATCATGGTCGCGGTGATGCTGGTGGCGGTGCTGTTCGACCGGCGCGCGCTGTCGCTGCGCACGGTGGCGATCGCGGCGCTGATCGTGCTGGCGCTGCGGCCGGAAAGCCTCGTGAACCCAGGGTTCCAGATGTCCTTCGCCGCCACGGTGGCGCTGGTTGCGGCCTTCGGCGCGCTGCGGGGCCTGCCGCGCGGGGGGCTGCCGCGCTGGCTGGTGCCGGCGCTGACGCTGGTGTTTTCCTCGGTCGTGGCGGGGACGGCGACGGCACCCTATGCGGCGGCGCATTTCGGGCGGGTGGCGGATTACGGGCTGGTGGCGAACCTGCTGGCGGTGCCGGCGATGGGGGTGCTGGTGATGCCCGGGGCGGTGATCTGGGCGCTGACCGCGCCTCTGGGGCTGGATGCGCCCGCGCTTTGGGCGATCGAGGCGGGGTCGCGCTGGATCCTCTACGTGGCCGCGCAGGTGGCGGCGGCGGAGGGCGCGGTATCGGGCGCCGTCCGCCCGTCCGGGGCGGTGCTGCCGGTGCTGACGCTCGGCGGGCTGTGGCTGGTGCTGTGGCGGGGGCCGGTGCGGCTGGCGGGGCTTGCGGGCATCGCCGCGGCCCTCTGGCTGTGGTGGGGGGCGGAGCGTCCGGCGCTGCTGGTTGCCGCCGATGGCGGGCAGGTGGGGGTGCATGCGGGTGCGGCCCGGGCGCTGGCCCGGCCCGGCGCCGCCTTCGTGGCCGAGGCCTGGCTGGAGGCCGATGGCGACATGGCCGGGGCCGATGCCGCCGGGCGGCGCGCGGGGGTGCGGCGCGAAGGCGGGCAGGCGGTGCTGACGCTGGCGGGGGCAGAGGTCGTCCACCTGCGCGGCAAGGCGGCGGCCGGGGCGCTGCCCGACGCCTGCGCCCGGGCGGCGCTGGTGGTGATCGCCGCGCCCGCGCCCGCGCCGCCGCCGGGCTGCATCGTGATCGACACGGGCTATCTGAAACGCCATGGCGCGCTGGCGCTGTCGCCCGCGCCGGGGGGCCTGCGGCTCGACGCCGCCGAGCCTTTGGCGGGCGCGCGCTACTGGACGGGTTTCGACCCCTGGCGGCGGGGGGCAAGGCCGCCCCCGCTGCGCCCGGACCTGCCGCCCGGCGCGGCATGGGCCGAAGGCGGGGCAACCATCCTCGCCTGGCCCCCGGCGGCGGCGCCGGTGCGGGTGGCGGAAACGGACCCCGGTTCGGTGCGGGGAGGGCGGTGAAGCGGCGTTCCGCGGCTGTTTGCGTTGCGCGGGACTATGCGGACCGCGGCCGGGAGCGCCCCCCGGCAGGAGCCGGAACCCGGGCGCGGCAGGGGAGGGGTGGAATCCGTTTTGTTGCCGCAATGACAAGGTGTTGCAGGGTGATCCTGAACTTCCGTGTCAGCGGTGCGGCGAAATGCGGAAACCTTCGTCGAGGCGGTCAGCGGCGGGCCTGTCGATCTGCGGAGGGCATGGCCCCGCGCCGGCGGAAGGTCGGGACGCAACCCGATTTCCAGCGAAACTCCAATATCTTCCGGGGTGTCTTTCGACCACTTTTCCCACAGCGTCGTGAAGGCATCGACAGGACGCGGCGGCCCCGATCAATAACTGCGGATCAGCCCCACCAGCCGGCCCTGCACCTGCACCAGATGGTCGGGGTAGACGCGGGTTTCATAGGCGGGGTTCGCGGCTTCCAGCGCGATCATGCCGCCCTTGCGGCGAAAGCGTTTCAGGGTCGCCTCGTGATCCTCGACCAGCGCCACGACGATATCGCCGTTCTCTGCCGTGTTCTGTTCGCGGATCACCACGATGTCGCCATCGTTGATCCCGGCCTCGATCATCGAATCGCCCCGCACCTCCAGCGCGTAATGCGCGCCCTGGCCCGACAGCATCGACCCCGGCACCGCGACATGGTGCGAGACCTCGCTGATCGCCTCGATCGGCACACCGGCGGCGATGCGGCCCATGACGGGCAGTTCCAGCGCATGCACGGGCACCACCGGCATCGCGCCCCGGGGCGGTGCGGGCGGCGCGGGCGTTTCGGCCACCACGCGGGGGCGGAAGCCGGGGCGTTCCATCGCCTCGGGCAGTTTCACGATTTCGATCGCGCGGGCGCGGTGGGCGAGACGGCGGATGAAGCCGCGTTCTTCCAGCGCCGTGATCAGCCGGTGGATGCCGGACTTGGACTTGAGGTCCAGCGCCTCCTTCATTTCGTCGAAGGACGGGGGGATGCCATCCGCCTCCATCCGGGTGCGGATAAGGTCGAGCAATTCCAGTTGTTTGCGGGTCAGCATGGGGCCCCCTTCGGTTTGCAGGACGGCATGTACGCCTGATGTTCTGCCACCGTTCCCCTTTTGTGTCAACGCCCTTACAGCGCCAGCCAGTCCATTTCCGCCCCCGCCGCGCGCGCGGGATCGCCCGGCGGGCGGATCAGCAGCGCATCGGCATCGGCCAGCAGCACCAGCCGCGCGCTGTCCTGATCGTCATAGGGGTCGATCTGCGGCAGGCCCGCGCCGGGGATCAGGCGGGCGCGCATGTAATGGGCGCGGGGCCCGTTCGGCGGCAGGGCGCGGGCAAGCACCGCCCGGCGCGGATCGGGCCCCGGCGGCAGGCCCTGCATCGCGCGCAGAAGCGGCAGCAGGAAGAGATGCCCGCAGACGATGGCCGACACCGGATTGCCCGGCAGGCCGAGCAGAACCGAATCCCCCAACCGCCCGGCCATCAACGGTTTTCCCGGGCGCATGGCGATCTTGTAGAAGGCGCGCTCCATCCCCATGCCCGCGGCCACGGCGCCCACAAGGTCATGGTCGCCGACCGAGGCGCCGCCCACCGTCACGATCACATCCGCCCCTGCGGCAAGGCGCAGGACGGCGGCCAGCGCCTCGGCCCGGTCGCGGGCGATGGGCAGGATGCGGGTCTCTGCCCCCTCGGATTGCGCCATCGCGCGCAGGGCGAAGATGTTGGAGGCGACGATCTGGTCGGGGCCCGGCGCCTCGCCCGGCATCACCAGTTCGTCCCCGGTGGCGATCAGCGCGACCACGGGGCGGCGGTGGACGGGCACGCGGCCCACATTCATCGCCGCCAGCAGCGCGAGATCGGCCGGGCGCAGGCGGCGGGGCGCGAGGCGATGGCCGGCGGCGAAATCGGCGCCGCGGGGGCGGATATGGGTGGCGGCCTCGGCCGCGGGGCCGAGCGTGACGTGATCGCCCTCTGCGGTCATGTCCTCCTGGATCAGCACGCGGGCGGCGCCGCGGGGCAGCGGCGCGCCGGTGAAGATGCGCACGGCCTCGCCCTGACCCACGCGGCCGGGGTAGGCGGCGCCGGCCTGCGCCATGCCGATGACGCGGAAGCGCGTGCCGGGGGCGGGGTCGCCCGCCACCGCATAGCCATCCATCGCGGCGGCGTCGAAGGGCGGCTGGTCGCGGGTGGCGGTGACGGGTTCGGCCAGAACGCGGCCAGCGGCGCGGGCAAGGGGCACCTCTTCCACCCCGGGGGGGCGGGCGAGGGCCAGGACCCGCGCCAGCGCCTCTGCCACCGGGATCATGGCGCGGCCTCGTAGCGGCCGGATTTGCCGCCGTCCTTCATCACCAGATGGATGTCGGTGATGCGCATGGATTTTTCCGCCGCCTTCAGCATGTCGTAGACGGTCAGCGCGGCAACGGAAACGGCGGTCAGCGCCTCCATCTCCACCCCCGTCTGGCCGGTGGTGCGCACGGTGGCCTCGATCACCAGCCCGGGCAGCGCGGGGTCGGGGGTGATGTCGAGCGCGACCTTGGCAAGCGGCAGGGGATGGCAGAGCGGGATCAGATCGGCGGTGCGTTTGGCCGCCATGATCCCCGCGAGCCGCGCGACGCCCGCCACATCGCCCTTCTGCGCGCGGCCCCCCGTGACCAGCGCCAGCGTGTCGGCCGACATGACCACATGGCCGCGCGCCACGGCCGTGCGCGCGGTTGCGGCCTTGTCCGAGACATCGACCATATGGGCCCGGCCGGCGGCGTCGAAATGCGTGAGCGGCATGGCGCCCCCCTACATGCCCCCCTGGGCGGTGAGCGGATTGGCCAGCAGCGCGCGGGTGGCGGCGGCCACGTCGTCCTGCCGCATCAGGCTTTCGCCGATGAGGAAGCAGCGCACGCCGTAGCGGGCGAGGTCGGCAAGGTCGGCGGGCGTGTGAAGGCCGCTTTCCGACACCACCATCCGGTCCTCGGGCACGCGGCGGGCGAGCTTGCGGGTGGTGTCGAGGCTGACCTCGAACGTGTGCAGGTTGCGGTTGTTGATGCCGATCAGGCGCGAGTGCAGGCGGGTGGCGCGGTCCAGTTCGGCCTCGTCATGGACCTCGATCAGCACGTCCATGCCCCAGTGCTGCGCGGCGGATTCGAGTTCGGCCGCCTGGCCGTCCGACACGCTGGCCATGATGATCAGGATGCAGTCGGCGCCCCAGGCGCGGGCCTCTGTCACCTGCCAGGGATCGTAAAGGAAATCCTTGCGCAGGCAGGGCAGCGCCGTGGCCTCGCGCGCCCGGATCAGGTATTCGGGCGCGCCCTGGAAGCTGGGCCCGTCGGTGAGGACCGACAGGCAGGTGGCGCCGCCGGATTCGTAGGCGCGGGCCAGCGCCGGCGGGTCGAAATCGGCGCGGATCAGGCCCTTGGAGGGGCTGGCCTTCTTGATCTCGGCGATGAGGCCATAGCCCGAGGCCGCGGCCTGGCGCAGGGCATCGGCAAAGCCGCGCGGCGCCGGGGCGGCGCGGGCGGCGGCCTCCAGATCGGCCTGGGGGGTCGCGGCGCGGGCGGCGGCGATTTCCTCGAGCTTGTAGGCCTTGATGCGGTCCAGGATGGTGGTCATCGGCGGTCCTCCTGTGGCTGAGGTAGCGCGGGTTGACGGGAAAGTGAAGCTTCGGGCCGGATTTTTCCCCGGGAAGGGGCGTTCGGGGGGCAGCCGCCCCCCCGTTTTGCGGAAAGAGCGGGGGGCTGCCGCCCCCCGCGGCCCCCCGCCCAAAGGGGCCTTCTGCCCCTTTGGAAACCCCGAGAGTATTTCGGAAAAGGTGAAGTCAGGCGGACCAGTCGACGGGTTTCCCGCCCCGGGCGGCGAGCCAGTGGTTGGTGCGGCTGAAGGGGCCGGAGCCGAAGAAGCCGCGCCGGGCGGAAAGGGGCGAGGGGTGGGCGCTCGTAAGGATCAGGTGTTCGGGGCCGAGCAAGGGCAGGGCGAGCGTCTGCGCCGGCTTGCCCCAGAGCAGGAAGGCCGTGGGCCGTGCGGCGCAGCGGGCGAGGATCTGGGCCGCGAGCCTTTGCCAGCCGAGGGTGCGGTGGCCGTGGCTTTCGCCCTCGGGCACGCTGAGCACGGGGTTGAGCAGCAGGACGCCCTGTTTCGCCCATCCGGTGAGGTCGCCGTTGCTGCGGGCGATGCCGGTGTCGTCCTCCAGTTCGCGGAAGATATTGGCGAGCGAGCGGGGCAGGGGCCGGGTGCCGGGCGGGACGGAAAAGGCGAGGCCCATCGCATGGGCGCGGTTGGGGTAGGGGTCCTGGCCGAGGATCACCGCCCGCACCGCCTCGGGCGGCGTGAGGTCCAGCGCCCGGAAGAGCGCATCGGGGCCGGGCAGCCAGCCGGGCGTCCGCGCCAGCGTGGCGCGGATCGTGGGCCAGTCATCGGCGAAGAAGGGAAGATCGGCCCAGGGTGCGGGCGGGGTCATGCCGGGGCCTGCGCGGGGGTGATCCGCCGCAGGGCCTCCAGCCTTTCGCGCGCGGCGCCGCTGTCGATGGCGCGGCGGGCGAGGTCGGCGCCCTCGCGCAGGCTGGTGGCGCGGTCGGCCACCACCAGGGCGGCGGCGGCGTTCAGCAGCACCGCGTCGCGATAGGCCCCCGGCGCGCCGTTCAGAAGCGCCTGAAGGGCGGCGGCGTTTTCCGCGGGCGTGCCGCCGGCGATATGTTCGAACGGATGCCAGGGCAGGCCCGCGTCATCCGGGGTCACGGTGAATTCGCTGACCGCGCCATGCGCCAGTGCCGCCACGCGCGAGGGGGCGGCGATCGACAATTCGTCCGTGCCGTCGCCGCCATGCACGATCCAGGCCTTGACCGCGCCGAGCGCGGCCAGCGTTTCCGCCATGGGCCGCAGCAGCGTATCGGAAAACGCCCCCGTCAGCTGCCGCCGCACCCCGGCGGGGTTGGTCAGGGGCCCGAGGATGTTGAAGATCGTCCGCGTCCCCAGTTCCAGCCGCACCGGGGCGACATGGCGGGTGGCGGGGTGGTGCATGGGGGCCATCATGAAGCCGATCCCGGCGTCGGCCAGGCAGCGTTCCACCACCTCGGGGCCGATCATCACGTTCAGCCCCAGTTCCGTCATCGCATCCGCCGCCCCCGATTTCGACGACAGGTTGCGGTTGCCGTGTTTGGCCACGCTGACCCCCGCCCCCGCGACGACGAAGGCCGTGGCGGTGGAGATGTTGAGCGTGCCCTTGCCGTCGCCCCCGGTGCCCACGATGTCCATCGCATCCTCGGGCGCGCGGACCTTGTGGCATTTGGCGCGCATGACGGAGGCGGCGGCGGCGTATTCGTCCACCGTCTCGCCCCGCGTGCGCAGGGCCATCAAGAGGCCCCCCATCTGGGCGGGCGTCGCCTCGCCCTCGAAGAGGATGGTGAAGGCGGCCTCCGCCTCCGCCCGGGTCAGGGCGCGTTCCGAGGCGGCGGCGATCAGCGGTTTCAGCGCCTGGCTCATGCGGCGGCCTTCGCGGTGTTCAGGAAGGTTTTCAGCATCGCATGGCCATGTTCCGAGGCGATGGATTCGGGGTGGAACTGCACGCCCTCCACGGCCAGATCGCGGTGGCGCAGGCCCATGATGGTGCCGTCCTCCAGCCAGGCGGTGATTTCGAGGCAGTCGGGCAGGGTCTCGCGCTCCACGACCAGCGAGTGGTAGCGCGTCGCCTGCAGCGGCGAGGGCAGGCCCGCGAAGACGCCCCGGCCCGCGTGGTGGACGGCGCCGAGCTTGCCGTGCACGATCTCGTGGCAGCGCACGACGCGGCCGCCGAAGGCCTGCCCGATGGTCTGGTGGCCGAGGCAGACGCCCAGAAGCGGGATCCCCGCATCGGCGGCGGCCAGCGTCAGCGGCAGGCAGATGCCGGCGGCGTCGGGGTCGCAGGGGCCGGGCGACAGCACGATGGCGGCGGGGTTCATGGCCAGCGCGTCCTGCACGCTCAGCGCATCGTTGCGGCGCACCGCGACATCGGCCCCCAGTTCGCCGAGGTAATGCACGAGGTTGTAGGTGAAGCTGTCGTAGTTGTCGATCAGCAGAAGCATGCCGTGGCCCGGCCTTTCCCCGCGAAAGCGGCGCGTGTTAGGGGGTGAACCCCGGTCCGTGTCGCGGTATAGATGCGCAAAGCGCGGGAGGGGGTCAACCCCGGTCCCGTGTGCGTCGCCGCCGCGCAGGGGGCGATGGTGACGCAGCGGCAAGGCAGGCAAGGCGCGGAGGCAGGTTTGGGCAGGGGAATGCTGGCGGGGCTGGCCACGGGGGCGATCGTGGCGGTGCTGGGATTTATGGTTCTGTCGGTGGCGCTGCCGGAGCCGCAGCGCGCGGGCGCGCCCGCCCTGTCCGGGGAAGCCGCCATGCCCGCAGAGGATGCGACGGCTGTGACCGCTGGCGAAGAGGCGCGGGGGGCGCCGACAACCGGCGAAGAGGCCCCCGTGCCCGCAGCGCCGGGGCAGACCGTAGACGCCGGGGGGCGGCCCGCCGCAGCGGAGGAGGCCCTGGCCCCCGTTCCGGCGGCGGACGCGCCCGGCCAGTCTGCCGCCCCTGCGGCGGATGCGCTGCCCGTCACGGCGGCCCCCGCCGCGCCCCCCGCCGGGGCGGGAACGGAACCCGCGCTGGCCGTACCGCCTGCGCCCGAGGCCGTGCCTGCGGCCGAGACCGTCCTTTCGGGTGAAACGGCCGCCGAGCCCGTGACCGGGCCCGCCCCCGAGGCCGCACCAGAACCCGCCGCACCGCAGGCCCCCGCCGCGCCCGAGGCCACGCCCCCCGCCCCTGCGGGCGAGGCGGCCCCCGGCGCCGTGCCGCCGGGCGCGGGCCCTGCGCTGCCGCCCGCCGATCCCGGCCCCGCCGCCGAAGTCGCGGTGCCGGCGAGGGAGGACCGGGGCGCGGCGGAGGACGGCGCCTCCGGCCCTGCCGCCGATGCGGGAGAGAGCGGGGCGCAGGCCGCCGAAGGCGGGCAGGGCGCGGAAGGCCCCGCCGGAGAGGCCGGGGCGGAGGCGCCGGAGGCCGATGCCGCCGAAGGCGGTCCGGCAGCCGATACTGCCGGGGCCGTGCCCGGCGGGGACGATTCCGCCGCTCCGCCGCCCGCAACGACGGCTGGAGGCGGGGAGGCATCCGGGGCCGATACGCCCGGGGCAACGGATGAGCAAAGCGCCGCCGCGCCGCCGGAAGGGGCGCCCGGGGCGGAGCAGGCGGGGTCTGCCGTGCCGGGGGCTGCTGATGCCGGTGATGCGGGCGGCGGCTCTGCCGGGGCAGGCGACGCGGGTTCTGCGCCGGATGCTGCTTCCGGTGCGGGTGGCGACCCAGCCGGGGGGCGCACGCCGGGGGCTGGCGAGGCCGTTCCCGATATAGGCGACGGCCCTGCCGGGGATGCGGCTGCCGAAGGGGGGCAGGCCGGGGGGGCCGCTGCCGTGGACGGCGCCGATCCCGCTGCCCCCGCCCGGCCGCAGCCGGGGTTCGACCGGCAGGTGGAGGGCGTGCGCACGGGGCAGTTGCCGCGGATCGGGGGAGAGGCCCCGGCGGAGGATGCGCCGGAGGCCGATGGCCTGCCGGGCGCGGCCCTCGGGCCCGCCGTATTGCCCCCGGATCTGCCCGCCGATGCCCCCGCCTGGCAACGCAATGCGCGGCCTTTTGCGGCGCCGCCGGGGCGGCCGCTTTTCGCGGTGATCCTGCTCGACACCGGGGCAGAGGGGGTGGACCGGGTGGCGCTGGCCGCGGCACCCTTCCCGATCACGCTCGCGCTCGACCCTGCCACGCCGGGGGCAGAGGCCATCGCGCGCGACTGGCGCGCGGCGGGGCAGGAGGTGCTGCTGACCTCTGCCGGGCTGCCGGCGGGGGCGACGGCGCAGGATGCCGAAGTGGCGCTGGAATCGCTCGCCGCGGCCTTTCCCGATGCGCTCGGCCTGATCGACGCCCCGCGCGGCGGGTTTCAGGGCGAACGTGCGGTGGCCGGGGCGGTGGTGCCGGGGCTGGCGGCGCGGGGTCTTGGCCTCGTCACCTGGGACGGGCGCGTCAACCCCGCCGACCAGATCGCCCGGCGCGAGGGCGCGGCACGGCTGCGTGTCTACCGCGATCTGGATGCCGAGGGCGAGAACGCGGCGACCATCCGCCGCTACCTCGACCGCGCGGCGTTCCGGGCGGCGCAGAACGGGCAGGTGGCGGTGGCCGGGCGGCTGCGGGCGGAAACCGTGGCCGCGCTGATGGCCTGGGCGCTGGAGGGGCGGGCGGATTCGGTGGCGCTGGCCCCCGTCTCGGCCCTGTTCGCCCGGCCCGAGGACTGAACGCGGAAGGGGCAGGGGCCGGGCGGGCCCCGGCTCCGGCCGTCTGTCCCCACGCGGGGCTTGTCCGGCCGCGCGCCAGCCCTTAGAGAAGCCATGACCCGGCCCGACAGAAAGGCCAGCCTTGGCCAGCCCCGGCTGGCCACGAACCCGCGAAAGGACCCGCCGATGAAGAAACCCAGTCTGGGACAGGCCTTCGTCTGGATTCTGCTGGCCCTGGTGATCGTCGGGCTCGGCGGTTTCGGGGTGACGAATTTCGGCGGCTCGATCACCAGCATCGGCAAGGTCGGCGGGCAGGACATCGGCGCGAACGACTATGCCCGCGCCATCGACCGCGAGATGCGCGCCTTTCAGGCCCAGACCGGCCAGCCCATCGGCTTTGCGCAGGCGCAGGTGCTCGGCCTCGATGCGCGGGCGCGCCAGCAGCTGGTGACGGGCGCGGCGCTGGACGATCTGGCCCACACCATGGGCCTGTCGGTCGGTGACGCGCGGCTGGCGCAGGAAATCCGGGGTCTCGGCGCCTTTCAGGGCCTCGACGGGCGCTTCGACCGTGATGCCTATGGCGCGGCCCTGCGCCAGAGCGGCTACACCGAACGGGAATTCGAGAACCAGGTGCGCGAGGACGTGGCGCGCAACCTGATCCGGCAGGCGGTGGCGGGCGGGCTCGGCGCGCCGGAAGGTGCGGCGGCGGCGGTCTGGTCCTATCTGGGCGAACGGCGCAGCTTCACCCTGGTGCGGTTGACCGAGGACGATCTGGCCGAACCCGTCCCCGAACCCACCCCCGACGACCTGCGCGCGTGGTACGAGGCCCATCCCGACAGCTATACCCGCCCCGCCGGGCGCCGCATCGCCTATGCCGTGCTGCTGCCCGAGGATGTGGTGGACGAGGTGCCGGTGGACGAGGCGGCGTTGCAGCGGCTCTACCAGACGCGGATCGACGAATTCGTCCAGCCGGAACGCCGGCTGGTGGAACGGCTGGTGTTCCCCGACGAGGCCGCCGCGGCGGCGGCGCGCGAACGGCTGGATGCCGGCACCGCCAGTTTCGACGATCTGGTCGCCGAACGCGGCCTGACGCTGGCCGACATCGACATGGGCGACATGGCGCAGGCCGATCTGGGCACTGCGGGCGCAGAGGTGTTCGCGGTCGAGGCGCCGGGCGTGGCGGGGCCGCTGCCCTCGGCGCTCGGCCCCGCGCTTTACCGTGTGAACGGGGTGCTCGCGTCGCAGGAGATCACCTTCGAGGCCGCGCGCGAGGCGCTGCGGGCCGAATATGCGATGGACGGCGCGCGGCGGCTGATCGGCGAGCGGGTGGACGAGATCGACGACCTGCTGGCCGGCGGCGCCACGATCGAGGATCTGGCCGCCGAGGGCGGGATGACGGCGGGCACTGTCGATCTGTTCCCCGATACGGCAGAGGGCATCGCCGCCTATCCCGCCTTCCGCACCCGGGCCGCGCAGGCGCGCGCCGACAGCTACCCCGAGGTGTTCGAACTGGACGATGGCGGCATCGCCGCGCTGCGGCTGGAGGCCGAACTGCCCGCCGAACTGCGCCCCTACGACGCGGTGGCCGAACAGGTGGCCGACGACTGGCGCACCGCGGAACGGGCCGCACGGCTGGCCGCGCGGCTGGCAGAGGCGGAGGCGGCGGTGACGGCCAGCGGGTCGCTGGCCGATGCCGGCGGCACGGCCGAGACGTTCACCGGCCTCGGCCGCGACGGTTTCGTGGAAAACGCGCCCGCCAGCCTGATCGGCACCGTGTTCGGCATGGCGCCGGGCGATCTGCGCGCGATCACCGAAGGGGATTTCGTGGCGCTGCTGCGGCTCGACAGCGTGATCCCGGCGGACCAGCAGTCCCCCGATGCACTGATCATCAAGGCGGCGGTCGCCGGGCAGATGGGCCAGGACATGGCGCAGGACGCCTTTCTGATGTTCTCGGCGGCGGCGGAACGGCGGGCGGGGCTGCGGCTCGACCAGATCGCCATCGACGCCGTGCACGCGCAGATGCGCTGAGAGGAGACCCCGATGGCGCTGACCCCTGCCTTCGACGCCTTCGAGAAAGGCTGGGCCGAGGGCCGCAACCAGCTGGTCCATGCCCGGCTGGCGGCGGATCTGGACACGCCCGTGTCGCTGATGCTGAAACTGTCGGAGGCCGGGACCGACAGCTTCCTGCTGGAATCCGTCACCGGCGGCGAGGTGCGGGGCCGCTATTCGGTCGTCGGCATGAAGCCCGACCTGATCTGGCAGTGCCACGGCACCCAAAGCCGCATCAACCGCGAGGCGCGGTTCGACCCGGGCGCCTTCGCGCCGCTGCCGGGCCATCCGCTGGACACCTTGCGCGCACTGATCGCGGAAAGCCGCATCGACATGCCCGACGACCTGCCGGCGATCGCGGCGGGGCTTTTCGGCTATCTCGGCTATGACATGATCCGGCTGGTCGAACGGCTGCCGGACGTGAACCCCGATCCGCTCGGCCTGCCGGATGCGGTGTTGCTGCGGCCCTCGGTCGTCGCGGTGCTGGACGGGGTGAAGGGCGAGGTGACGGTGGTCGCGCCCGCCTGGTACAGCCCCGGCATGTCGGCGCGCGCGGCCTATGCGCAGGCCGCCGAACGGGTGATGGATGCGCTGCGCGATCTGGACCGCGCGCCGCCCGCGCAACGCGATTTCGGCGAGACCGCCCCGGTGGGCGAGGCGCGGTCGAACTTCACCCCCGAGGGCTATCGCGCCGCGGTGGAAAAGGCCAAGGACTATATCCGCGCGGGCGACATCTTTCAGGTCGTGCCCTCGCAACGGTGGGCGCAGAGGTTCACCCTGCCGCCCTTCGCGCTTTACCGGTCGTTGCGGCGCACCAACCCCTCGCCCTTCATGTTCTTCTTCAACTTCGGCGGCTTTCAGGTGGTGGGGGCCAGCCCCGAGATCCTCGTGCGGCTGCGCGAGGGCGAGGTGACGGTGCGCCCCATCGCCGGCACCCGCAAGCGCGGCGCGACCCCGGAAGAGGACCGCGCGCTGGAGGCCGATCTGCTGGCCGACGGCAAGGAACTGGCCGAACATCTGATGCTGCTGGATCTGGGGCGCAACGATGTGGGCCGCGTGGCGAAGGTCGGCACCGTGCGGCCGACGGAAAAGTTCATCATCGAACGCTATTCCCACGTCATGCACATCGTCTCGAACGTGGTGGGCGAACTGGCCGATGGGCAGGACGCGCTGTCGGCGCTGCTGGCGGGGCTGCCCGCGGGCACGGTGTCGGGGGCGCCCAAGGTCCGCGCGATGGAGATCATCGACGAACTGGAACCCGAAAAACGCGGCGTCTATGGCGGCGGTGTGGGCTATTTCGCCGCGAACGGCGAGATGGACATGTGTATCGCGCTGCGCACCGGGGTGCTGAAGGACGACACGCTTTACATCCAGTCGGGCGGCGGCGTGGTCTATGACAGCGACCCCGAGGCCGAATATCAGGAAACCGTCAACAAGGCCCGCGCCCTGCGCCGCGCGGCCGAGGATGCGGGGCTGTTCGCGCGGCGGGGGAACTACTGAGGCAGGATGCCGTGCTGACGCAGCACGGCCTCTTCATCGCCGGAAATCCAGCCGAAGATCCTTGGCCCGCCGTCCAGAACCTGCAACAGATAGTGGACCTCGAAGGCGATGGCGACATCGGGGTCCCCGGGACGGGTATAGGTGGCCGTCCAGCCGACATGGGCGAGGGCATGGGCCGGGTCGATCCGGTCCACCCGGATGGTGTCGAGCCGCATGCCCTTGGTGCCGATGGCGCGATAGCGGGCATAGCCCTGCGCCATCGCCTGTCGCAGGCTGTCGTCGTTCTGCCCGGTCATCACGCCCCGCGGCGTCGCGGCGATGAAGGCGGGGCTGTAGAACCCGGCGGCCTCCGCCATGTCGGCATCCCCGGCCAGCGCGCGGTTGAAGAACGATTCGTAGTGCGCGAAGAAGGTGTGGATGTCCGTTTCCATTCGTCCCTACCTCCGGTCCAGTGTCAGGCCCGCCAGCCGGGCGAACAGTTCGGCGATCCCCGCGCGGTCGATATTGGCGAAGGCGATGCGCAGCCCCTGCGGCCCGCGCGGATCGCCCGGGGGCGTGAACATGGTGCCGGGCAGGGCGAGCACCCCGGCCTGCGCAAGCAGCGCGCGGCCGAGGGCACTGCCCGCCAATGCGAAGGGATGTTCGGCATAGGCGAAATAGGCCCCGCAGCCCAGTAGCCGCCATCCTTCCAGCCCCGGGAAACCGGCGGCGATGGCGGCGCGGCGGGCAAGGATTTCGGCCCGTTCGCCTGCCACCCAGTCGCGCAGGTTCCGCATCCCCCACAGCGCGCCCAACTGTCCCAACTGGTTCGGGCAGATCGCCACGGTGTCGAGCACCTTTTCCACCTCTGTCAGCCGCGCCCGGCTGGCGACGATGGCGCCGACGCGGTGGCCGGTCAGCCGGTAGGCCTTGGAGAAACTGTAAAGCTGGATCAGCGTGTCGTGCCAGTCGGGGTCCGCAAACAGCGCATGGGGGCGGCCCTCGCGGCTGTCGAAATCGCGGTAGGTTTCATCCACCACCAGCGCGAGGCCCCGCGTGCGCGCCAGATCGTGGAAGGCGGCGAGCGTTTCGGCCGGGTATTCCGCCCCGCCGGGGTTGTTGGGGCTGACCAGCACGATGGCGCGGGTGCGGCCCGTCACCAGCGCCGCCGCCGCGCCCGCGTCGGGCAACAGCCCCGCGCCGGTCGCCAGCGGCACGCAGCGCACGCCCGCCATCTCCAGCCACATGCGATGGTTGAAATACCACGGCGTGGGCAGGATGACCTCATCCCCCGGGCCGGCGAGGGTGGCGAGCGCGGCGCAGAACGCCTGATTGCAGCCCTGGGTGATGGCGACCTGATCCTCGGCCACCTGCCCGCCATAGGCCGCCGACCATTGCGCGGCGATTTCGGCGCGCAATTCCGGCAGGCCGAGGACGGGGCCGTAAAGATGCGCCTGCGGCTGGTCCAGCGCCGCCTGCGCCAGCGCCTGGCGCAGCGCAAGGGGCGGCGGGTCCACCGGGGCGGCCTGACTGACGTTCAGCAGCGGCAGCCCGGGGGGCAAGGGCACCTCTGCCAGCCAGCGCCGCGCCTCCATCACCGGGGGGGCGAAGGTGGCGGCGACGGCGGGGTTCAGGGGATACATCGTTCAGTCGCGTTCGCGGTAGGGCTGGACGTATTGCAGCGCCATGTCCCAGGGGAAGAAGATCCAGGTGTCCTGGCTGACCTCGGTGATATAGGTATCCACCATCGGCCGGCCCTTGGGCTTGGCATAGACGGTGGCGAAATGCGCCCGGGGATAGAGCGAGCGGACAAGCTCCAGCGTCTTGCCGCTGTCCACGAGGTCGTCCACCACAAGGATCCCCTCGCCATCGCCCATCAGATCCGCCTGCGGGGCCTTGGTCACGCGCGCCTCGGTCTGCGACTGGTTGTTGTAGCTTTGCACGCTGATCGTATCGACCACGCGGATGTCCAACTCGCGGCTGACGATCATCGCCGGGACCAGCCCGCCGCGGGTGATCGCCACCACCGCCTTCCATGTGCCGCCATCGGGGCCCCGCCCGTCCAGCCGCCATGCCAGCGCCCGGGCGTCGCGGTGGATCTGGTCCCAGCTGACGTGAAAGCCCTTTTCATGCGGCAGGCGGTCGGCAGCGGCCATGATGTCCTCTTATGTGGCGGCGATCTTGATACCAAGGGCGACCAGAATCCCGCCGAAGGCGCGGTCGATCCCGGCTTTCATTCTGGCGTAGATACTGCGGGGGCGGTCAAAGGAAAACAGCCTTGCGACAAGAATATTGCAGGCAACCTCGTTGACCCAGACCGCGATCAGCAGCGCTACCAGCCAGGGCCATGTGGTGCCGGGCGGGACGGTGCCGACGAAGACCGCGCCGAAGAACACCGCAGGCTTGGGGTTCGACAGCTGCGTGGCAAGGCCCAGCCATGCCGCGCCGATCCGCCCGCGCGCGACCCGGCCCGCGCCCGGGGCGGCCAGCGGCACCGCCGCATGGCGCCACATCTGAAAGCCGATCCAGCACAGGAACAGCCCGCCCGCGATCTTGAACCCCAGAAGCAGCGCCGGGGCCACCTTGAACAGCACCGCCAGCCCGAAAAGCGCCGCCACCGCCCAGACCACCGCGCCCAGACCCAACCCGAGCGCCAGCCACACGCCGGTGCGGAAGCCCTCGGTCACGCCGGTGCGCGCCGCCATCAGCACCGCCGGCCCTGGCGAGGCCGCCGCCACCAGATGCAGCGCCCAGGCGGCAAGGAAGGCGGCCAGCGTCATCCGGCGGTCCTATTCCTTGCGGCCGGTGGCCACGTCGATGTCGGGCGCGTCCACCGACTTCATGCCGACGACGTGATAGCCCGCATCCACATGATGCGTCTCGCCCGTGACGCCCGAGCCGAGGTCGGACAGCAGATAGAGCGCGGATTTGCCCACCTCTTCCTGCGTCACGTTGCGGCGCAGGGGCGAGTTCAGCTCGTTCCACTTGAGGATATAGCGGAAATCGCCGATACCACTGGCGGCCAGCGTCTTGATCGGCCCGGCGGAAATCGCGTTGACGCGGATCCGGTCCTTGCCCAGATCCTCGGCCATGTATTTCACCGACGCCTCCAGCGCCGCCTTGGCCACGCCCATCACGTTGTAATGCGGCATCACCTTTTCCGCGCCGTAATAGGTCAGCGTCAGCAGGCTGCCCCCGTTCGGCATCATCGCCGCCGCGCGCTGGCAGACGGCGGTGAAGGAATAGACCGAAATGTCCATCGAGACGCGGAAATTCTCGCGGCTGGTATCGACATAGCGGCCGCGCAATTCGTTCTTGTCGGAAAAGCCGATGGCATGGACCAGAAAGTCGATGCTGCCCCAGGTTTCCTTCAGATGGGCGAAAAGCGCATCCATCGACTCTTCGGAGCCGACGTCGCATTCGATCATCTGGTTCATGCCGATGGAGGCGATCAGCGGTTCCACCCGTTTCTTCAGCGCCTCGCCCTGGTAGGAAAACGCGATCTCGGCGCCTTGCGCGGCCAGCGCCCGGGCGATGCCCCAGGCGATGGACTTGTCGTTCGCCAGCCCCATGATCAGGCCGCGGCGGCCCTCCATCAGTTTCGTTGACATTCGTTCAGCCTCGCCCACCTATTGCCCGGGTCTGGAACCGTGTAGGCGATCAGATCGGGCGCATCAAGGCCGCGCGAACCTAGCGTAAGGAGGACACATGGGCCGATCCGGCATCTTCGCGGGCGATGACCCCTTTGCGCTGGCGCGCGCCTGGCTGGCCGAGGCCGAGGGGACGGAGCCCAACGACCCCAACGCCATCGCGCTGGCGACGGTGGATGCCGCGGGCCTGCCGAACGTGCGCATGGTGCTGCTGAAAGAGATCGAGGACGATGGCTTCGTCTTTTACACCAACTACGACTCGCAGAAGGGGCAGGAGATCGCGGCGACCGGCAAGGCGGCCTTCGTGCTGCACTGGAAATCGCTGCGCCGCCAGATCCGCGTGCGCGGGACGACCAGCCGCGAGGAGGGGCCGCAGGCGGATGCCTATTTCGCCTCGCGCAACCTGAAAAGCCGGATCGGGGCCTGGGCGAGCCGCCAGTCGCAGCCCCTGACCTCGCGCGAGGCGCTGATGGCCGAGGCGGCGAAGGTGGCGCTGTCCAGGGGCCCCAATCCGCCCCGCCCGCCGTTCTGGGGCGGCATCCGCATCGCGCCGGTGGAGATCGAGTTCTGGGCCGACGGCGCCTTCCGCCTGCACGACCGTTTCCGCTGGCGCCGCGCCGGCCCGGGCAGCCCCTGGACGGTGGAACGACTCAATCCCTGACCCCTGGTCCTGCGGCGGCCGGGGCCGGGCGCGGCGATGCCCGAATATCGGCGGGCTTTCGCCTCACTCCTGCCCGGATTCAGGCGCCGCTTCGCCGCAAGGTATAATCCTGCCGTTTATGTCAGCAGGTTGGCGATTTCCAAATTGCTGTAGCGCGGCGTCAGCTTTGGCCGAATAGGGCGTCAGCTTTGGCCGGGAAAAGTTTGCCCACCGCCCTTTCCTGAC
>NZ_JAVKPH010000030.1:0-36940 GCF_031432425.1 Ruixingdingia sedimenti
CCATCACGGAAGTCACAGGATAAGTCTGTCCGGGGAAAGGGGAACTCCGGCCCTCAGCCGATTTGTGCAACAGAGCCATCCGAAGATGAACAATCCGGTCGATGCGACGATCCACCACTCGTTTCTGGTGGCCGACGTCAGATGCGGGCTTGTCCTCGATGACTTGGGCGCGGTTCTGCATGTGCTCGGCATGGAGCCGCCCTACTGATCCGCCTGTCGCCGAAGGGATGGCTTGCCCCGCCGCACCCTCACCCGCCCGGGCGCGGGCCGAGCGACTGGACGTATTCGGCCAGCAGCACCAGCTTTTCCGGGGTCGGCGTCATCACTCCGGGGGCGGTTTCGATCAGCACCGTCTCGCCTTCCATCAGCGGGCCGAATTCGGGCATCGCGCCGCCGCCCCCGCCCTCGCCGCGGTGATAGCCATAGACCTTGGCCATCACCTGCACGCGCGGAAACACGCCGCCGTTGTCGGCGGCCAGACGGGTAAGATCCGCCGGGCGGGGGTTCAGCCCCTCGGCCCCCGGCCCGTCGCCGCGCCCTGCGGGCCCGTGGCAGGCGGCGCAATAATCGGCGTAAAGCTCGGCACCGCTTGCCGCCGCGCCCAGGCGGAAGCCCGGGGCGCAGGCCGCCACCGCCGCGGCCGTCGCCGCCATCGTCAATCCCGCCATCCAGACCCGCATGCTTGCCTCCGACTGCTCGCCCGCGCCAGATTGGCCCGCCCGGGCGTCAAGCGCAACCGCCGCCGCGGCGGCGTTTTCCGCCCCCGTCTGCGCCCGGGCCTTTCCAGCACGGCCCTTGCCCGCTATGATGCGCGCCAAGCGCGGATCGCGCAGGCGTCGGTCGAGCAGGGTCCGGCACGGTGAAGGCAGGTAGCGGCGCGGGGCACGAAACCCGCGTCAGGGGGCATTGATGGCGATACGTTCCGTTTCTTGGGTGCTGGCTGCGGGGATCGTGCTGGCGCTTGCGGGCTGCGAGGAGGGCGCGGGGCCCTTCGGCGGGCTCAAGGCTGCGGGCGACGGCGAGGCCGCCGCCACCTCGGCCACCACCCGGCTGGTGGAACGCGATGTCGAGGCGCCGCAGGTCTTTCAGGTGGCCGAGACCGGTCTTTGGGACGGGCGGCCCTCGCTCGGCGGGGTATGGGTGGCCTATCCGGGGGTCAGCGACCCGGAACGCGTCATCATCCGCAACCCCGCCAACGGCAAATTCGTCATCGGCGCCCTGTTCCGGCGCGAACGCGAAAATCCGGGGCCGAAGTTGCAGGTGTCGTCGGATGCGGCCGCCACGCTCGGCATGCTGGCGGGCCAGCCCGCGCAACTGAGCGTGACCGCATTGCGGCGCGAGGAAGTGGCGGAGGAAGCGCCGCCCGCGCAGCCGATCCTCGACAGCGCCGAGACGGTTTCGACCGAAACGCTCGCCCCTGCGCCGGCCACCGCCACCATCGCGCCCGAGGCGCCGCCCGCGACCACGGCCGCAGCCGCCGCCGCGAAGCCCGAAACCCGGCCCGCCGCGCGCCCCGCCGACCGGCCGAAGGACGCCACGCCCGCCCCCGCCGCGGCCGGCGGCCGGAACCTTCTACAGATCGGCATCTTCAGCGTCGAGGCGAACGCCACCCGCGCCGCCGAACAGGTGAAGAAGGCGGGCGCAGAGGCGCGGGTGCGCAAGGAGGAAAGCCAGGGCAAGACCTTCTGGCGCGTTCTGGCCGGCCCCGCCGCCAGCGCCGCCGACCGCGACGCGCTGCTGGCGAAGGTGAAACAGCTTGGCTATGCCGATGCCTATTTCGTGACCCGCTAGGGTGCGGATACCGAACGGAGGACCCCTGATGACGCGCATCCGACTTGTCCTGGCGCTGATCCTGTCGCTGGTCGTGGCCCTTCCGGCCGTGGCGTTCGACACGCGCGCGCGCGCCGCCTGGGTCTATGACCTCGGCACGCGCACGGTGCTGCTGGAAAAGAACGCCGATCAGCCGTTGCCGCCCGCGTCGATGTCCAAGCTGATGACGCTCTACATGCTGTTCGAGGCCCTGCGCGACGGCCGCGTGACGATGGACACGACCTTTGCCGTGTCCTCGCGCGCCAAGGCGATGGGCGGCTCGACCATGTTCCTGAACGAACTGGACCGGCCGACGGTGGACGACCTGATCCGCGGGATCATCATCAATTCCGGCAACGACGCCTGCGTGGTGGTGGCCGAGGGGCTGTCGGGCAGCGAAGAGGTCTTTGCCCGCCAGATGACGGAACGGGGCCGCGCGCTTGGCCTGACGGAATCGACCTTCGCCAATGCCTCGGGCTGGCCGCACCCGGACCACCGCATGTCGATGCGCGACCTGGGCAATGTCGCGGTGCGGCTGATCACCGAATTCCCGGAATTCTACCCCCTCTTCGCGGAAACCACCTTCAACTACAAGGACCGCGCGCCCGCCAACAGCCAGAACCGCAACCCCCTGCTGCGCATCCAGGGCGGCGACTGGCAGGCCGACGGGCTCAAGACCGGGCACACGCAGGAGGCGGGCTATGGCCTGACCGGATCGGCGTTGCAGGGCAAGCGGCGGGTGGTGTTCGTGATCACCGGGCTCGACAGCGAACAGCAGCGCGCCGAGGAAAGCGAGAACATCGTCAACTGGGCCTTTCGCCAGTTCAGCGAACAGACCTTCGCCACCGCCGGTCAGCGGGTTGCCGCGGCAGAGGTCTGGATGGGTGCGGCGGCAGAGGTCGGGCTGGTCCCGGCGCAGGATGCGACGATCCTCGTACCCGCCACGGCGGCCGGGCAGGTGACGGCAGAGGCGGTCTATCGCGGCCCGGTGGAGGCGCCGGTGGCCGCGGGCCAGCCTTTGGGCGAACTGGTGATCCGCATGCCGGGCATGCCCGACACCCGCGTGCCGCTGGTGGCGGAAACCGCGGTGGCGGCGGGGGGCTTCGTCACCCGGGTGCAGACGGCGCTGCGGGTGCTGACGGCGCGGGCGGGGGGGCTGGCGCTGTTCTGATGGCGGGCGGCCGGTTCATCAGCTTCGAGGGCATCGACGGTTCCGGCAAGTCGACCCAGGCGCGGCGGCTGGCGGCGGCGCTGACACACGCGGGGCATCGGGTGATCGCCACCCGCGAACCCGGCGGCAGCTCGGGGGCAGAGGAAATCCGCCGCCTGCTGCTGGAAGGGGCCACCGACCGCTGGTCGGCGGAAACGGAAATCCTGCTGTTCACCGCCGCGCGGCGCGACCATCTGGAACGCACGATCCGCCCGGCGCTGGATCGTGGCGCCTGGGTGGTGACGGACCGTTTCGCCGATTCCACCCGCGTCTATCAGGGCGTGACCCGGGGCGACCTGCGCGCGGTGGTGGACCGGCTGCACGACCTGATGATCGGGGTGGAACCCGACCTGACGGTGCTGATCGACATCGACCCGGCCGAGGGGCTGACCCGTGCACGCGCCCGCGCCGGCGCGGAAATGCGGTTCGAGGATATGGGCATCGCGGTGCAGGCCCGCATGCGCGCGGCCTTTCTGGATCTTGCCGCCGCAGCGCCCGCGCGGTTCGCGGTGATCGACGGGGCGCAACCGGCGGATGCCGTGGCGGCGCAGGTTCTGGCCGCCGTGACCGCCCGTCTGGGGGGCTAGGCCATGCCCTCGGTCTATCTGGGCGATTTCCCCGAACCCGACCGGATCGAGGGCGCGCCGCATCCGCGCGAAACCCCCCGGCTTTACGGCCATGCGGGGGCCGAGGCCGAATTCCTGTCGGCCTTCAATGCGGGCCGTTTGCACCATGCCTGGCTGATCGCGGGTCCGCGCGGGGTGGGCAAGGCGACGCTCGCCTGGCGGATCGCGCGGTTCCTGCTGACGGCGCCCGAAGGCGACGGCGGTCTTTTCGGCGCCCCGCCCCCGCCCGATACGCTGGACGTGCCCGAGGACGACCCCGCGGCCCGGCGCATCGCGGCGCTGTCGGAACCCCGGCTGTTCCTGCTGCGCCGGGGCCTCAACGAAAGCGAAAAGGCGCCCGCGCAAGAGATCCTGGTGAAAGAGGTCCGCGCGCTGAAGTCGCATTTCGCGCTGAGTTCCGCCGATGGCGGGCGGCGGGTGGCGATCATCGACGCGGCGGACGATCTGAACCCCTCTGCCGCCAATGCGCTGCTGAAACTGCTGGAAGAACCGCCCGTGGGCGTGACCTTCCTTCTGATCGCGCATCAGCCGAACCGGCTTTTGCCCACGATCCGGTCCCGCTGCCGGCTGCTGCGGCTGGCGCCGCTGGCGCCCGACGATCTGTCGGCGGCGCTGGCGCAGGCGGGCGCAGAGGTGCCGCCGGGTGCGGAACAGGCGCTGGCAGAACTGGCGGGCGGATCGGTCGGTGCGGCGCTGCGGCTGGTGAACCTCGACGGGCTGCGGCTTTACGGGCAGGTGGCGGCGCTGTTCGACACGCTGCCGCGGATGGACCGCACCCGCGCGCTGGATCTGGCAGAGGCGGGCGCGGCCAGGGGGGCGGAGGCGCGGTTCGACCTGACGCTGACGCTGATCGACCTTTTCCTTGCGCGCCTTGCCCGCGCGGGCAGTCTGCGCCAGACCCCGCCCGAGGCCGCCCCGAACGAGGCCGCGATCCTTGCCCGCCTCGCCCCCACGCCCGCCGCCGCGCGGGGATGGGCGGACCTTGCCCAGGGGTTGACGCTGCGGGTGCGGCGGGGCCGGGCGGTCAACCTTGACCCTGCGGCGCTTCTCATGGATATGGTGCTGAAGATTGACGAGACGGCGGGCACGCTCGCCCAGAGGTAGCCGCCCGATGTCCCTTCCGCCCGAAATCGTTGACAGCCATTGCCATCTGGATTTCCCGGATTTCGACGGCGAACTGCCCGCGGTGATCGCGCGTGCGCGGGCGGCCGGGGTGCGGCGGATGGTGACGATCTGCACCCGGCTGCGGCAGGAACCGCAGGTCCGCGCCATCGCCGAGGCGCATGAGGGCGTGTTCTACGCCGCCGGCACCCATCCGATGAGCGCGGCGGAAGAACCGCTGGCCACCGTGGACGAACTGGTCGCGCTGGCGCGGCATCCGAAATTCGTGGGCATCGGGGAAACCGGGCTCGACTACCACTACACCGCCGAAAGCGCCGCGGTGCAGCAGGCCTCGCTGCGCATCCATATCGAGGCCGCGCAGGAAACCGGCCTGCCGCTGATCATCCACGCCCGTGCGGCGGATGACGACATGGCCCGCATCCTTGCCGAAGGCTACCGCGCGCGGCCCTATACCTGCGTGATGCACTGCTTTTCCTCGGGCGAGGGGCTGGCGCGGGCGGCGCTGGAGATGGGGTTCTACCTGTCCATGTCCGGCATCGCCGCCTTCCCCAAATCGCATGAATTGCGCGCGATCTTTGCCGCGGCGCCGCTGGACCGGATCCTGCTGGAAACCGACAGCCCCTATCTGGCCCCCCCGCCCCATCGCGGGCGGCGGAACGAACCCGCCTATACCGCCTTCACCGCCAGGGCCGGGGCGGATCTGTTCGGAATGTCGCTGCCCGATTTCGCCGCCGCGACCACGGCCAATTTCGACCGGCTGTTCACCCGCGCCGCCCCGGGCGCGAAGGCGGCGTGATGGCGCGGCTGCGGTTCACCATTCTGGGTTGCGGGTCCTCGGGCGGGGTGCCGCGTCTGGGGGGCGACTGGGGCGAATGCGACCCCGCCGACCCCCGCAACCGCCGCCGCCGTTGTTCGCTGCTGGTCGAACGCATCGAGGGCGAGGGCGTGACGCGCGTGCTGGTCGATACCTCGCCCGACATGCGCGAACAGTTGCTGGACGCGGGCGTGGGGGTGCTGGATGCGGTGGTCTATACCCATTCCCATGCCGATCACGTCCACGGCATCGACGACCTGCGCCAGATCGTCTACAACATGCGCCGCCGCCTGCCGGTCTGGGCCGACGGCCCGACGCAAGAGGCGCTGATCTCGCGCTTCGGCTATGCCTTCGTGCAGCCCGCGGGCTCGCCCTATCCGCCGATCCTCGACATGAACACGATCCGCGGCCCGTTCGAGATCGCGGGGGCAGGGGGCGCGATCCGCTTCGTGCCGTTCGAGGTCGGGCACGGGTCGATGGACACGCTCGGCTTCCGCATCGCGGATCTGGCCTATCTGCCCGATGTGGTGACGATCCCCGATGCCGTCTGGCCGGTGCTGGAGGGGCTGGATTGCTGGGTGCTGGACGCGCTGCGCCGCACGCCGCACCCGACCCATGCGCATCTGGCGCTGGCGCTGGAATGGATCGAACGCGCGCAGCCGCGCCGCGCGGTGCTGACCAACATGCATCTGGATCTGGATTATGCCGCGGTGGCCGCCGAAACGCCCGCGCATGTCACCCCCGCGCATGACGGGATGGTCATCGAATACCCCGCCTAATCACCGCGCCGCCATCCGCCGCAGCCCCGCCAGCGCCAGTTCCACCAGCCTGCGCCCGCCGTCCGCCCCGCGCCAGTACATGCTGACCGCGCCGGTGGACCCCAGATCCAGCGGCAGGATCTGCAACATCCGGTAGGCGCGATAGCTTTCCGCCCCGCGCTGCATGGAAAAGCCCACCATATCGGAATTGACCAGCAGGTTGACATTGACCGAGGCGGAGTTGGATTCGAGATAGGTCGGCGGCAGCGTCCACCCGGCCTGCGCCAACGCATCGTCCAGCGCCCGGCGGATCGGCGTGCCGGCGGCCCAGACGGCCAGCGGATAGGCCGTAACCTCTTCCCATGTCAGCGCCTCGCGCGTGGCCAGGGGATGCGACCAGCGCACGCACAGGCAGATGCGGTCGCGGAACAGGGGTTCCTCGCGGATGTCCTGCGCAGGATCGAAGGCAAGGCCGCTTTGCCCCACCATGATGTCCAGTTCGCCATCCACCAGACGCGGGCGCAGCGTGTCGGGCGGGCCTTCGGTGATGCGGATATGCGCATCCGGCATCTGGCGGGTCAGCGACAGCACCGCCGAGGGCAGCGCGTCGATGGACGAGGCGCCGGCGATGCCGATCGACAGAAGGCCCGACCCGCGCTGCGCCACCACCGCCATTTCGTCGCGGAAGGCATCCAGCGCCGCCTTGATCCGCCGCACATGCGCCAGCGCGATCCGCCCGTTGTCGTTCAGCGCCAGCCCCCGCGCGCGCCGGTCGAACAGGTCCACCCCCATGTCCGTCTCGACATCGCGCAGCATCTTGGACAGGCCGGGCTGGTGGGTGTTCAGCTCGGTGGCGGTGCGGGTCAGGTTCTGGGTGCGCGCAAGGCTCAGCAGAACCTCCAGATGGCGCAGGCGGATCTTGTGGGTCCAGTCCAAGGTATACGCCTTTCGGTATGAACTGTACGAACTTCATATTTGTTTGGTTATGATATGCGGGTCAATCTGTCGCAGCTACCGGATTCCGGCCGCAAAGAGAAAGGATTGACCATGCTGGATGCTGCCACGGGCAGAACGCCGCCGGTTCTGGCCGGCATCGACCCCTACGACACCGCAACGGTGATCGACCCCTATCCGTTCCACGCCGCGCTGCGCGACCTTGCGCCGGTGGTGCTGCTGAAAGACTACAATGTCTACGCCGTGGGGCGGCATGCCGAGATCCAGCAGATCCTCGACAACTGGCAGGATTTCAGTTCCGCCAGCGGCGTCGGCATCCAGGATATCCGCAGGCCCGGCAAGTTCCGCATCCCCTCGCGTCTGGTCGAGGCCGACCCGCCCGGCCATACCGAAGTGCGCGCGGCGGTGACGAAGATCCTGTCGCCCAGGCTGATCCGCAGCTGGCGCGACCTGTTCGAACGCGAGGCGGCGGCGCGGGTGGGCGAAATGCTCGACCGGCGCGAATTCGACGCGATGGAGCACCTGATCGAGCCCTATGTTCTCAAGGTCTTTTCCACCGCCGTGGGGGTGGACCTGCCGCGCGAAAACGTGATCGCCATCGGCGAGATGCGCTTCAACCAGACCGGGCCCGACAACGTGCTATATCGCGGGGCGATGGAACGGGCCGAACCCTATCTGGACTGGTACGAACACAGCGTGGACCGCGTGGGGGTGCTGCCCGGGTCCATCGCCGAACAGATCTACGTGGCAGAGGACCGGGGCGAGATCGAGGCGGGCGTGGCCAAAAGCCTCGTGCGCACGCTGGTCGGCGGCGGGACGGATTCGACCATCGCCGGGCTCGGCGCCTGTTTCCACCACCTTGCCCGGTCCCCCGGCCAGATGGCGCTGGCGGTGGCGGACCCGATGCTGATGCGCACCGCGCTGGACGAAGGCATCCGCATGGAATCGCCCTTCCAGGTGATCTACCGCACGCCCAACCGGGATGTGGATTTCGCGGGTTTCACGCTGGAAAAGGACCGCAAGCTTGGCCTGTGGCTGGGGGCGGGCAACCGCGATCCGCGCAAATGGGACAACCCCGACATGTTCGACCTGCGCCGCAACCCGGCGGGCGTGCATGTCGCCTTCGGCACCGGGATGCATGTCTGCATCGGCCAGATGATCGCGCGGCTGGAATCGGAATGCCTGCTGACGGAATTCGCGCGCCGGGTAAAGACGGTGGAACCCGCGGGCGAGTCGCTGCCGCGCCCGATGAACCAGATGCGGCAGTTGCGGTCCATCCCCCTGCGCGTGACCCCGCAATAGGAGACCGGCGATGAAAGCCATCTACATCGTGCCCGGCGGGGCCGAGGTTGCAGTCGACGTGCCCGCCAACACCAGCCTGATGCGCGCCGCCGTGTCGAACGGGGTGGACGGGATCATCGGCGATTGCGGCGGGGCGGCAAGCTGCGCCACCTGCCATGTCTTCGTCGATCCGGCGTTTCTGGGGCTCTTGCCCGCGCCGGGCTGGAACGAGGGCCAGATCCTCGATTGCACCGCCGCCGACCGGCAGGCCAACAGCCGTTTGGCCTGCCAGATCCTGATGACCGAGGCGCTGGACGGCATCCGCGTCACCATCGCCGATCCGCAGCTCTGACGCCCCCTGGGGGTCAATGCAAAACGGCCGTCAAGTGATGCTTGGCGGCCGTTTTCTGCTTTCGGATGGTGCGGTCGAGAAGACTCGAACTTCCACGGGAGTTACCCCACAGCGACCTCAACGCTGCGCGTCTACCAATTCCGCCACGACCGCATGATCCGTTTCGGATGCGGGGCTTGTAGCGAATGGCCCGGGCGAAGGGAAGGGGGATTTTGCACCCCTTCCGTTTTGGCCCGGGCCCCGCGCGGGGTCAGTTCTTGAACATCATGAACGGCAGGCGCGCGGCAAAGGGCAGGCTGTCCACGGTGCCGCGCGTGCCCTCTGCGGGGGCGGCGGCGGTGGTGGCGGGGGCCGTGGGTGCGGGGGGCGATTCGGCCTGACCCTGCGGCGCGGGCGCGGCAAAGACCGGCACCGGCGCGGGTGCGGCCTGCGCCCGGTCGGGCCGCCCGCCGAGGATGGCCGAGGCCTTGCGGATCACCGCCGCGCGGTCGGTCATGCCGGGGGCAAAGACCATCGTCGTGCCCGCGGCATCGAGGCTCATGTCGAACCAGTCGAGCGCGAGATCGGCGCGCTTGCTGGCCCCGAAGCCGCCGGCCAGATGGTGGCCCGGCAGTTCGGCATAGCCGCGATCCCCCAGCACCGTCAGCAACAGCGCCGATCCGATCGCCAGATCCATCGCATCGGTGGAATAGCCCACGCCGAGGCAGATCTTCGCCGTCCCCGCCAGCTGATCGGGCGACAGCCCCGACTGCATCACGAAGGCCGAGACATCGCCCAGAACCTGATCCCGCGGGTGCAGCGACAGGGCGGCGACGTGATCCTTCAGCGCGGGGGCGAAGCTGCGGCACTGTTCGGCGATCTGCTGCGGGGTGAAGCCGGGCACCTTGGCCATCAGCTCCTCGCCCTGCGCGATGGCAAAGGTCCGCGCCAGGCAGAACTGTTCGGACAGGGCGAAACCCGCATCCGTCATCGCCGCCGCCGTCACCAGCCCGCCGTTGGAATTGGTCATCAGGCTGACCCGGTTGCAATGCGAGGCGAGCGAGGCCACCGCACCCGACTGCCCCATGAAGGTGGGCAGCGACGGGCCCGCAGGCGCGGCCGCCACGGGTTCGGGTTCCTTGACGGGTTCGGCGGGCTGCGGCGCGACGGCCATCATCGCGCCTGCGCCCGCGCCCGCCATCACGCCTGCGCCGGGGGGCATCGTCGGCACGCCGGCCATTTCGTCGCGCTGCATCAGCAGCAGGCCCCGCGCGCCCATCGGATGCGTCGCCGCCACCTGCATCGCCGCCGGCCCGCCCGCGACCCCGCGGTGATAGGCCGCCACGAGGATGGTGCGTTCGTATTCCGTCAGCTGCCCCGTCGGCGGATAGCCGAGCGTCGCCTGATACTGCGAGATCGCCGACCGCGACCGCGGCCCGATCGCGCCGTCCGGCGTGCCCACCGGATAGCCGAAGTAGTTGAGCGCGACCTGCACCTCGCGGTTCTGCTCGCGCTGCTGCGCGCTCATGCTCGAGGTGCGGGGGGCAGTGCGGGTGGTGGTCTGTGCGGGGCGCTGCTTGCTCTTGTGCGCCTCGTTGACGATGATGCCCCCGATGATGCCGCCGATGATCCCGCCGGCCAGCCCGTCGCCCGCGGCGGCCTGCGTGGCGGGGGCAAGCGCCAGTGCGGCGCAGACAAGGGGAATGGTGAAATGCTTGCGCGGCATGGTGAACCTCCGGCCCGGTTTCAATTGCTTTTGCGGCAGAGTACCACGGCAGGGCGCAGGGCAAAGTGAAATCGGCCCCGGGCGGCGGCGGATCATGGGGAAACGGCATGGAATGGCGTATCCGGGACGGGCTCGTCCCGTATGAAGAGGCGCTGGCGGCGATGGAGGCGCGGGTGGCCGCGATCGCCGCGGGCACGGCGGACGAGGCCGTGTGGCTGCTGGAACACCCGCCGCTTTACACCGCCGGTACATCGGCCCGGCCCGAGGATCTGGTGGACCCCGGCCGATTCCCTGTCTTTGCCGCCGGGCGGGGGGGGCAGTACACCTACCACGGGCCGGGGCAGCGCGTGGTCTATGTCATGCTCGACCTCAACCGCCGCGGCCGCGACGTGCGCCGGCTGGTCTGCGCGCTGGAGGACTGGGTGATCGCCACGCTGGCCGAATTCAACGTCAGGGGCGAACGCCGTGCGGGCCGCGTGGGCGTCTGGGTCGAACGGCCCGACAAGGCCCCCGGCCCCGATGGCGCGCCGCGCGAGGACAAGATCGCCGCCATCGGCATCAAGCTGCGCCGCTGGATCAGCTTCCACGGCATCTCGATCAATGTCGAACCCGATCTGGGCCATTTCGACGGCATCGTCCCCTGCGGCATCCGCGACCACGGGGTGACGAGCCTCGTGGATCTCGGCCTGCCGGTGACGATGGCGGATCTGGACGCCGCACTGGCCGCGACCTTTCCGCGGTACTTTCCCGAAGGGCGGATCGTGCCGGGCGGGGAATGCGCAATATCCTGAACGGTACGGTCTTTCCCCAAGGGAAATCTCTGTGCGGTGCCGCACCCCTTTGCCATTATGTCACAAATTCTTCATGTAAAGGCCGGATAAACTGATTGTGAGTGAACGAATTGATGGTATTTATCGGATGTGTGTGCAATTGCGCACGTTGCTCTTTCGGCGAAAGGGGCGCATCTCCTGCTCATGAAAACGAACGGCCCGGCCGAAACCGGGCCTCAATCAGGAGAATAACGATGAACCGCTTTGCCCTTGCCCTGACCGCCGTCGCCGCGCTGTCCTCTGCCGCGCTGCCCGTGGCCGCCGCTGAGGTGCTGACCCGCAACGTCCCCGCCGAACAGGTGCTGCCGAGCCGCGACGCCTACCGCGGCGGCTTCGTCACCGTGACGGTGGGCCAGCCCGAGACGCGCGCCGCCGGCGACGTGCTGTCGTCCGCCGACCGTGCGCAACTGGGCGTCGGGGCGGAGGACGGCGTGGCGGTGACGCGCTTCGACACCCGCGCGGCCACCGAGGCAGAGGCCGCCGGGCGGCTCTGACCTCCCGCGCGACGGCACCGCCGCGGGCCCGGCCCGCGGCCCTGGAACAGCAGCAACGCCCGCCCTCACCGGCGGGCGTTTGCGCCTTTGGGGGGTGCGGCATCGTTTCGGGTGCATCCGGCGGGGGGTTGCGGTAGAAAAGATGCATATAGCTCGTCTCAAAAAGGAACCAGCCATGAGGACTCACATCCTTTCCGCCATCGCCCTGATGATTCTCGCCGGCCCGGCACTGGCCCAGGGCGACGCGGCCAAGGGGGAAAAGGAATTCGGCAAGTGCAAGGCCTGCCACGCCATCGTCGCCGATGACGGCACGGTGATCATGAAGGGCACCAAGACCGGCCCCAACCTCTATGGCGTGATGGGCCGTCAGGCGGGTACGGTCGAAGGCTTCAAATACGGTCCGGGCCTCAGGGAAGCGGGCGAGATGGGCCTTGTCTGGACCACCGAGACGCTGGTGAAATACGTCGAGGACCCGTCCAAGTTCATCAAGGAATTCACCAACGACGACAAGGCCAAGAGCGCGATGGCCTTCAAGCTGAAGAAGGGCGTCGAGGACATCGCCGCCTATCTGGAATCGGTCGGCCCCGCGCCCGACGGTGCCTCCGCGCCCGCCGACGCCCCCGCCGCGGCAGACGAAACTGCGGCCGAATGACGCAGATCGCACCCGGGATAGCGCGCGAATTGTTGATCTGTGTCAAAGTCAGACATTGCCGCTGCCCCGGCGACGAACTAAACAACTGAGGGGAAACGGCGCAGGAGGGAATCTTCCTGCGTCGAACGCGCAATCAACGCGCGAACGCAAAAACGGGAGACAGGCATGGCCGACGCCGCAATTCATGGTCATGGTCATGGGCACGACGACAGGCGGGGATTCTTCACCCGCTGGTTCATGTCCACCAACCACAAGGACATCGGGATCCTTTACCTCTTCACGGCGGCCGCGGTCGGTCTGCTGGCCGTCATCTTCACCGTGTACATGCGGCTGGAGCTGATGGAGCCCGGTGTGCAGTACATGTGTGCCGAGGGCGCGCGCCTGACCGCCGCCGCGGCGGGGGAATGTACCCCGAACGGCCACCTGTGGAACGTGATGATCACCTACCACGGCGTGCTGATGATGTTCTTCGTCGTCATCCCCGCGCTGTTCGGCGGCTTCGGCAACTATTTCATGCCGCTGCACATCGGCGCGCCGGACATGGCGTTCCCGCGGATGAACAACCTCAGCTACTGGATGTATGTCGCGGGCGTCTGCCTGGGCGTCGCCTCGCTGCTGACGCCGGGTTCGTCGGACGGGCAGCTGGGCGCGGGCGTGGGCTGGGTTCTCTACCCGCCGCTGTCGACGCAGAACGCCGACCTGATCTCGATGGACCTCGCGATCTTCGCGGTGCACGTCTCGGGCGCCTCGTCGATCCTCGGCGCCATCAACATGATCACCACCTTCCTGAACATGCGCGCGCCGGGCATGACGCTGCACAAGGTGCCGCTGTTCGCCTGGTCGATCTTCGTCACCGCCTGGATGATCCTTCTGGCGCTGCCCGTTCTGGCCGGCGCGATCACCATGCTGCTGACGGACCGCAACTTCGGCACCACCTTCTTCGCCCCCGAGGGCGGCGGCGACCCGATCCTTTACCAGCATATCCTGTGGTTCTTCGGCCACCCGGAAGTGTACATCATCATCGTCCCCGGCTTCGGCATCATCAGCCATGTCATCGCGACCTTCTCGCGCAAGCCGATCTTCGGCTATCTGCCGATGGTCTATGCGATGGTGGCGATCGGCGCGCTCGGCTTCGTCGTCTGGGCGCACCACATGTACACCGTGGGCATGTCGCTGACCCAGCAGGCCTATTTCATGGTCGCCACCATGACCATCGCGGTGCCCACCGGCATCAAGGTGTTCTCGTGGATCGCGACGATGTGGCGCGGCTCGATCAGCTTCGAGACGCCGATGCTCTGGGCCTTCGGCTTCCTGTTCTTGTTCACCGTGGGCGGCGTCACCGGCATCGTGCTGAGCCAGGCCGGCATCGACCGCGCCTATCACGACACCTACTATGTCGTGGCGCATTTCCACTATGTGATGAGCCTCGGCGCGGTGTTCGCGATCTTTGCCGGGGTCTATTACTGGATCGGCAAGATGTCGGGCCGGCAATACCCGGAATGGGCGGGCAAGCTGCACTTCTGGATGATGTTCATCGGGTCCAACCTGACCTTCTTCCCGCAGCACTTCCTGGGCCGTCAGGGCATGCCGCGCCGCTACATCGATTATCCCGAGGCTTTCGCCTACTGGAACAAGATCTCGTCGATCGGCGCGTTCATCTCCTTCGCCTCGTTCGTGTTCTTCATCGGGGTGATTTTCTACACGCTGTTCGCCGGCCGGCGCGTGACGGAAAACAACTACTGGAACGAATACGCCGACACGCTGGAATGGACCCTGCCCTCGCCGCCGCCCGAACACACGTTCGAGCAGCTGCCCAAGCGCGAGGACTGGGACAAGGCCCATTCCCACTGAGGCGACTCCATCCATGCAGGGCCCCGGATCGTTCCGGGGCCCTGTGCGTTTCTGGACTGCCGTTTCTGGACGGACCGATGCCCTACGAATGGCTTCCCCCCTCGGCCGAGGGAGAGCGGCTTCACCTCTGGCCCTACCGGTCGCTGCCGCGGCGGGGCTTCGTGCTGTTCATCGGCGCGACGGCCGCCCTGCTGACGGTGCCGCTGGTGCCGGTGCTGGGAACGCCGGTGCTGTGGGTGCTCTTGCCGTTTCTGGTGCTGGCCGTCGCCGCGCTGTGGTGGGCGCTGGAGCGCAGCTATCGCGATGGCGAGATCGTCGAGGATCTGACCCTGACCCGCGCCGAAATGCGCCTGACCCGCCACGGGCCCCGCGGGCGGCGGCAGGACTGGCAGGCCAACACCCATTGGGTGCGGCTGACGCTTTATCCCCAGGGCGGGCCGGTGCCGCAGTACCTGACCCTGACGGGCGGCGGGCGCGAGGTCGAACTGGGCGCCTTCCTGTCGGAGGAAGAGCGCATCGCGCTGCATGACGACCTGGCCCGGCGGTTGTGCGCGCTGCGCTGACCCGCCCCCGGTCGGCGGAAATCCCCCCTGATGCTCGCCACGGTTGTGCCACCGTGGCATTCTGCGCCGAAAAACGGAGCAGGCATGCAGTTTCACCGACGTCGCCGCCCCCGCTATCTTCGCCGTCTGCTGGTGCTGGTCCTGCTGCTGGTGCTGGCCGCCGGTGCGGCAGTGCGGTTCAGCCCCTGGCCCGCGGCGCTGATCCTGCGGCAGGTGCATGAGGCAGAGGCCGCGCGGGCGATGGCCGCGCTGGCCCCGCTGGTGCCCGCCGGGCTGGCAGAGCGGCGGGATGTCAACTACCTCGGCGCCGGGCCCGAGACGCGGATGGATCTGATCCTGCCGCCGGGGCCTGCGCCCGCCACGGGCTGGCCGGTGGTGGTCTGGCTGCATGGCGGGGCCTGGGTCGCGGGCGACAAGGCCGATGTGGGCAATTATGCGCGGCTGCTGGCGGGGCAGGGGGTGGCGGTCGTGGCGGTGAACACGCCGCGCGCGCCCGCCGCACGCCACCCCGAACCGGCGCGTCACGCCCATGCGGCGCTGGCATGGCTGGCCGCGCATGGGCCGGGTGCGGGGCTCGACATGGCGCAGGTGGTGCTGGCGGGCAACGGCACGGGGGCGCAGATCGCCGCGCAGGCGGGGCTGGCGCAGGTGGATGCCGGCTATGCCGACCGGCTGGCCCTGCGCCCGGCGCTGCCGCCCGGGGCGCTGCGCGGGCTGGTGCTGTTCGGCGGCGTCTACGACCCCGGGGCGCTGGTGCTGCCCGTTCCTCTGGGCCGCCTGCGGGCACGGGTGGCAGAGGCGTATTTCGGCCCGGGCGGGCCCACGGCCACGGACCTCGCGCTCTACGACATCGCCGGAAACCTGCCCGCCGATCTGCCGCCGCTGTTCGTCAGCGCGGGCCCGGCCGATCCGCGCGCCCCGCAATCCGCCGCGCTGGCAGAGGCGGCGGAGGCAAAGGGCCTGCGCGCCGACAGCCTTTTCTTTGCGGCAGAGGCGGCGGTACCGCACTACCCGTTCGACCTGACCGCCCCCGCCGGGCGGGCAGGGTTCGACCGCATGCTGGCCTTCCTGAACGGGGTTTTCAGCCGGCCAGCCGCGCCTTGACCGTGGCGCCCGCGGCGGCGAAATCCATCTGCCCGGTGTGGCGGGCCTTTAGCACGCCCATCACCTTGCCCATGTCGCGGATGCCGGTCGCGCCGACCTCGGCCACCGCGGCGTCGATCGCGGCCTCGACCTCTGCCGCCGACAGCTGGCGGGGCAGGAATTCCTCGATCACCCGGATCTCGGCCAGTTCCTTTTCCGCCAGTTCCAGCCGCCCGCCCTCTTCGTAGATGCGCGCGCTTTCCTGCCGTTGCTTGACCATCTTGCCCAGTATGGCGAGGATTTCGGCATCGCTGACGCCCCCCTCGCCGCCTTCCCCGGTCCGCGCGGCGATGTCGCGGTCCTTGATGGCGGCGTTGATCAGCCGCAGCGCCGATAGCCGGTCCGCCTCTTGCGCCTTCATCGCGGCCTTGAGCGCGGCGGAAAGCCTTTCGCGCATGGTCATCGCTGTCATCCCTTGGCTGTGCAGCGCCAGAATACGCGCGCGAACGTGAAAGGGCAACCGGGGGTGGAATTGACAAGGCGTTGATTTTCAACGATAACGCATTTGAGCCCCCGGGTTGACCCCGACCCGCCGCCGGCATAGTTTGCGCCCGTTTATCCCGGAGTCGTCCATGCCCACAGCCACCCCCAAGCCGACCGCCTGCCTTGCCCTGGCCGATGGGACGCTGTTCTTCGGCACCGGCTTCGGCGCCACCGGCGAAACGGTCGCGGAACTGGTGTTCAACACCGCCATGACCGGCTATCAGGAAATCATGACCGATCCGTCCTATGCCGGGCAGGTCGTCACCTTCACCTTCCCCCATATCGGCAACACCGGCGTCACACCCGAGGATGACGAGACGGGCGAACCCGGCGCCGCCGGCATGGTGGTGAAATGGGACCCGACGGAACCGTCGAACTGGCGCGCCGCGGGCGATCTGGTGCGCTGGCTGACCGCCAAGGGCCGGATCGGTATCGGCGGCATCGACACCCGCCGCCTGACCCGCGCCATCCGTCAGCAGGGCGCGCCGCATGTGGCGCTGGCGCATGATCCGTCGGGCAATTTCGACATCGCCGCCTTGGTGGCGAAGGCGCGCGAATGGAAGGGGCTGGTGGGCCTCGATCTGGCCAAGGACGTGACCTGCGCGCAAAGCTATCGCTGGGACGAAAAGCGGTGGGCCTGGCCCGAGGGCTATACGCGGCGCGAGGGCCCCGGCCTGCGCGTCGTCGCCATCGATTATGGCGCGAAACGCAACATCCTGCGCTGCCTCGCCTCGGCGGGCTGCGAGGTGACGGTGCTGCCCGCCACTGCCACGGCCGAAGACGTGCTGGCGCTGAACCCCGAGGGCGTGTTCCTGTCGAACGGCCCCGGCGATCCGGCGGCGACCGGCGAATATGCGGTGCCGATGATCCGCGGTGTGCTGGACCGCGACCTGCCGGTCTTCGGCATCTGCCTGGGCCACCAGATGCTGGCGCTGGCGCTTGGCGCGCGGACGGTCAAGATGAACCACGGCCATCATGGCGCGAACCATCCGGTGAAGGATCTGGAATCGGGCAAGGTGGAAATCACCTCGATGAACCACGGCTTCACCGTGGACAGCCAGACCCTGCCCGCGGGCGTGGTGGAAACGCATGTATCGCTGTTCGACGGGTCGAACTGCGGGATCCGCGTGGCCGACCGGCCGGTGTTTTCCGTCCAGTACCACCCCGAGGCGAGCCCCGGGCCGCAGGACAGCTATTACCTGTTCGACCGTTTCGCCGCCGCGATGCGCGCCCGCCGCGCCGCCTGAGGCGATCCGGGGCACCGATTCGGGGTGTCGATTTGGGGTTAACCCCCCGTTAACCCCATCGCGGCCATCCTGACCCTGCCGGCATCCCGCCGGCAGAGGTTCGGATGCGCCACGCCGCCCTACGCCCCCTTGACCCCGCCATCGCCCCCGCGCCGTCGCGTGCCGGGGATGCCGACCTTGCGGCGCAGCTGCTGGCGGCGGGGCTGGTGGCGCCGCTGGCCCTGCGCCGGGCGCTGGCGCAGGCGCAGCGGACAAGGGCGCGGTTGGCCGATGTGCTGCGCAAGGAACGGCTTCTGGCGGATGACGTGCTGGCCGCGGCGCTGGCGCGGTTCCACGGGATGGCGCAGGCGGATCTGGATCGCATCGCCCCTGACCCCCGCCTGATCGACCGTCTGGGGGCGGCGCGTTGCCTTGCGCTGCGGGTGCTGCCCCTGCGCCGGGCCGGGGGGCGGGTGCTGGTGGCGCTGGCGGTGCCCGAGGACCTGCCGCATATCCGCGATGAACTGGAGGCTGCGTTCGGCCCCGTCACCCCCCTGATCGCGCCGGAACCGCAGATCACCGCCCGCATCTTCGCCTTGCGCCGCGCTACCCTGCGCCACGGCGCCGAAACCCGCGCCCCCGCGGGGCAGAGCCTGCGGGATTGGCCCGTCGCGCTGCTGACGCGGCTTCTGCCCGCGCTCGGGCTCGGGATCGTCGCGGCGGTTGCGGCGGCCCCGGCGCTGGCGGTGCTGGTGCTGACGGTCTGGGCGGTCATGTCGCTGGTGGCGATGATGGTGCTGAAGGGCGCGGCGCTGGCGATGACCTTCCGCGCCCCCCCGCCCGAGGGGCCCGCGCCGGATATCGTCCGGCTGCCGGTCGTGTCGGTCATGGTGCCGCTGTTCCGCGAAACCGACATCGCGCCGCGGCTGCTGCACCGGCTCGGCCGGCTCGACTATCCCCGGGCGCTGCTGGATGTGGTGCTGGTGCTGGAAGAGGTGGACACCGACACCCGCGCCGCGCTGGAATCTGCGGGCCTGCCGGGCTGGATGCGCGTGGTCGTGGTGCCCGACGGCACGCTGCGCACCAAGCCGCGGGCGCTGAACTATGCGCTCGACTTCTGCCGCGGGTCGATCATCGGGGTCTATGACGCCGAGGACGCGCCCGACCCCGACCAGATCGCCCGCGTCGTCCGCCGGTTCCACGAACGCCTGCCGGAGGTCGCCTGCCTGCAAGGAATACTCGATTACTACAACCCCCGCACCAACTGGATCGCGCGCTGCTTCACCATCGAATATGCCGCATGGTTCCGCGTCGTCATGCCGGGGTTGCAGCGGATGGGCATCCCCCTGCCGCTTGGCGGCACCACGCTGTTCATCCGCCGCGCGGCGCTGGAACGGGTCGGCGCCTGGGACGCCCACAACGTGACCGAGGATGCGGATCTGGGCATCCGCCTGGCCCGCCACGGGCTGCGGACGGAGATGATCGAAACCGTGACCGGAGAGGAGGCGAATTGCCGCCTGCGCCCCTGGGTGAAACAACGGTCGCGCTGGATCAAGGGCCATATGCTCACCTGGGCGGTGCATATGCGCCACCCCGTCCGGCTGTGGCGCGATCTGGGGCCGCGCGGGTTTCTGGGCTATCAGGCGGTGTTCTTGGGCGCGCAGTCGCAATTCCTGCTGGCGCCGCTGTTGTGGTCGTTCTGGCTGCTGCCCCTGGGGGTGGCGCATCCGGTGGCGCTGGCGCTCGGCCCCGGGGCGCTGAAGGCGCTGTTCGCATTGTTCCTGCTGGCGGAACTGGTGAACCTGCTGGTCCATATCGCGGCCGCCCGGCGCACGCGGCACCGGCGGCTCTGGCCCTGGGCGCCGACGCTGCACCTTTACTTTCCCTGCGCCACCTTCGCCGCCTGGCGCGCGCTGTGGGAGGTATTCACCCGCCCCTTCTATTGGGCCAAGACCAGCCACGGCCATTTCGACGGCGCAGGGCCCGCCGCGCCTCAGCGCCGCCGCACGTCGCCCGCGTCGATCTTCAACCGCGTCTCGAAGGCGCGCGAGATATGCTGACGCAGCGCCTCATAGGCGGCGGGGCCGTCATGCGCCTCGATTGCCGCCACGATGGCGCCATGTTCGGCCAGCGCCGCCGCATCGCGCCCCTCCGCCGCCAGCGAGGTCGAGGCCAGAAGCGCCATCGACCGGTGCACGAGGTCCAGTTGCTGCACCAGATAGCGGTTGTGCGAGGCGAGGTGGATCTGCTTGTGGAACCGCCGGTTCGCCCGGCTGAGCGCCTGCGGATCGCCCAGAAGGCGGTGGTCGTCCTCGACCATCGCGCGCAGCACGCGGATTTCCTCGTCCGTCGCATGCTGCGCGGCCAGCCGGGCCGCCAGCCCCTCCAGCTCTGCCCGCACCACATAGAGTTCGGCCAACTGGTTGTGGTCGAGCGAGGCGACGATCAGGCTGCGCCCGTCGCGGGCCAGCATCGACTGGGTTTCCAGCCGCTGCAACGCCTCGCGCACCGGGGTGCGCGAGACGCCGAACCGTTCGGCCAGTTCCGATTCCACCAGCCGGTCGCCGGGGCGGTAGACCCCGGTGTCGATCGCTTCGAGGATCAGGGTATAGGCGTCTTTCTGCACCGGACGTGCATCCTGGGGAAGGGGGGCTTTCATGGCGCCGGATGCTAGCCGCGCCCATGCGCCGGAACAAGCGGCAGGTTGCATCCCCGGCCGGGCGTCCCTAGGTTGCGGCCATGGTCGCGCAACAGTTCCATCACGTCGACACTTGGGTGTTCGACCTCGACAATACGCTCTACCCGCCCTCGGCGCGGCTCTTCGACCTGATCGAGGCGCGGATGACGGCCTGGGTGATGGGCGCGCTCGGCGTCGAACAGGCCGAGGCAGACCGGCTGCGCCGCGACTACTGGCTGCGCTACGGGACGACGCTGGCGGGGCTGATGGCCGAACACCGGGTAGATGCCGATGCCTATCTGGCCGATGTCCATGACATCGCGCTCGACCGTATCGCGCCGGACCCCGCGCTGACCACGGCGATCGGGGCGCTGCCGGGGCGGCGGATCGTCTATACCAACGGCAGCGCGGGCTATGCCGAACGGGTGATCGCGGCGCGGGGGCTGACGGGGCTGTTCGATGCGGTCTACGGCGTGGAACATGCGGGTTTCCGGCCCAAGCCCGAACGGGGCGCTTTCGAGGCGGTGTTCGCCCGCGACGGCGTGACCCCGGGCCGGGCGGCGATGTTCGAGGACGACGCCCGCAACCTCGCCGCGCCGCATGCGATGGGGATGCGGACCATCCACGTCGCCCCTGCCCCGGAACCCGCGCCGCATATCCACCACCATACCGACGATCTGGCGGGTTTCCTGACGCAACTGTCGCGGCCGCCCCGGCGCTGACGGCGTTGCCCCGGCCGTTTCCGGCTCTCCCGCGCCCAAGGTCGAAAACCGCGCCTGCCGCAGGCATCCGGGCCATCCCGTTCCGGGCCGGGGTGGTGGTGCGGCGCGGTTTCTGCCCGTCTGCCGGAAAGGATTTCCTGCCCGATCCGCCATCGGGTCCGTCGCTGGAACGGTGCCCCGCGCGCCGCCCGATGTGAAAGCACCCTCCCGCTACGGCGGCCGTGCACCGCCAAGGCCTGTCCCCGCCGTGCGGGCCGGGCAAACCACCCCTCCGGCGGGGCGGCGTTCCGTCGCAGCCCCCGCACCGGGCGCCACCTGCGGCGGAATGCCGTGTTCCAGAAACATCTTTCCCGGGCCATTCCTGCGCCGCACGCACCGGAGGCAGCCATGACCCATCCCCCCGCCCGTCCCGACGCCCACGCCGCCCCCGCGCCGCGCGACTCCCGTACCATCTGGTATCTGATCGCCCTGGCGGTGGTTCTGATCGCCGCCGCCACCTGGGCCTGGGGCCTGCCGGCGCTGGCCATGGCGGCGCTGGCCGCGGTGCCGGTGGTCTTTGCGCTGCTGCTGCTCATCACCCGCGGCTAGGCGCCCGCCCGTCCCCCTTTCCGGGGCGAACCTGCACCTTCAGGCTGGCCCGAATATCCCCGCCGGAGGCTCCGGCCCTTTCCGCCCGCACCACCGCGGGGCCGGGGCGCTTGCCGCGACACCGCCCCCTTGAAACCTGCGCGCCGCCTTACCAGCTACATCCCATCCGGGTGCCGATGACGGGCCCGGCCAACCGCCCGCCCATGGGGCGGGCTCTGACATCGCTCGCTGGAGGATGACATGCGAACCTTCGATCTCTCGCCGCTTTACCGCGCGACCGTCGGCTTTGACCGTGTGGCCGACATGATGGACAGGGTGCTGTCCAACGACATCGCCCAACCGACCTACCCGCCCTACAACATCGAAAAGACCGCCGAGAACGCCTATCGCATCTCGGTCGCCGTGGCCGGTTTCGCGCCCGACGAACTGTCGGTCGAGGTGAAGGAGGGCACGCTTTTCATCGCCGCCCGCAAGACGCCCGAAACCGCGGAACGGGCCTATCTGCACCGCGGCATCGCCACCCGCGCGTTCGAACGCCGCTTCGCGCTGGCCGATCATGTCCGCGTCACCGGCGCCACGCATGAATTCGGCATGCTGCATGTCGATCTGGTGCGCGAAACGCCCGAGGCGCTGAAGCCCCGCCGGATCGAGATCGCCCGCGCCGACGAAACGGCCCGCGCCGGCGAGATCGAGGCGAAGGCGGTCGAGGCCGCCACCGTCTGACCCACGGCGGAACGCAGGACACGGGGGGCGGCGCCATTGCGCCGCCCTTTGCTATTCCGCCCGGAACCGCAGCCCGTTTTCGGTGACGATCGCGTCCATCGGCACATCGTGGGGCTGGGGAAAGATCGTCGGCAGGGCGGCGGCATCCAGCCCCGTGCCGATGGCGAAGGGGCGGGGGCGCAGCGCGGCCAATGTGCGGTCGTAATACCCCCCGCCGTGGCCGAGCCGATAGCCCGCGCTATCCCAGCCGACGAGGGGGGCGATCAGGATGGCGGGGGTCAGCGTCTCGGCGGTGGCGGGAACGGGGATGTTCCAGTGCCCGCGCTCCATCGCGGCGCCCGGGGTCCAGGGGCGGAAGGTCATCGGGCGTGCGGGGCGTTCGGCCACGGGCAGGGCGATGCGCGCGCCGCGGTCGTGCAGGCGGGCCAGCCACGGGCGCAGGTCGGGTTCGGCCCGGATCGGCCAATAGCCCGCCACCACCACCCCGCGCAGGTCGGGGGCGATCCGGGCGAGCAGCGCATCCAGATGGCGGGCGATGCCCTCTGCCGCCGCCCGCCGTTCGGCCACGCTCAGCGCCGCGCGCGCGGCCAGCAGGTCCGCCCGCCGCGCCTTGCGCCAGCGCGCCACATCGGTCGCCTGTTGGGCATCGACCGCCAGCGGGTCGAAGTAATCCGGCGCGATCTCCCCGGCGAGGCAGGGGGGCGAGGCATAGCCGCGCGGGGCCCCGCCGCCGGTCATGGGCGCGTCCCGAGGCGGGTCAGGATCGCCTCTGCCTCTGCCATGATCCGCCGCAGGCGGTCCCCGGCGGGGATCACGGCGGTGATCGCATCCACGCCCTGTCCGGCGAACAGCGCCATCGCCTCCAGATCGCCGGTGGTGGTGCGCAGGGGGGAATCGGTGCTGTAGCGCAGGATGGGGCGGCCGTCCTCTTGCGCGATGACCTCGCGCGGCAGGGCGGCCGGGTCGTGGCCGGTCAGGCGATGGCCGAGCGGGCGGGTGGTGCTGTTGGCGATCACCCGCACGGCGGCATGGGCGGGCCAGTTCAGCACGAAAATGTCGGTGCGCAGCGTATCGGTGGCGTGCGCCGCCACCACGCGGTCCTTGTGATAGTCATGGGCGAAGGATTCGGGCGTGGCCAGAAAGGCCGTGCCGCATTGCACCCCCTGCGCGCCCGCGGCCAGCGCCGCCACCAGCCCCGCGCCGGTGCCGATGCCGCCGGAGGCCACCACCGGCACCCATGCCGCCCGCGCCACCGTTTCCACCAGCGCCAGCAGGCCGGTTTCGCCATGCACATGGCCCCCCGCCTCTGCCCCCTGCGCCACCAGCACATCGGCGCCCGCGTCCTGCGCCATCCGCGCGGCCTCGGGCGTGCCGACCTGATGGATCACCTGCGCCCCCGCCGCCTTGACCCGCGCCAGCGCCGCCGGCACCACATCCCAGAAGAACGAGAACGCCCCCACCCCAAGGTCGAGGCAGGTGCCGATCTGCCGGTCGAGCAGCCCCGGTTCCGTCGCCGCCGGGATCAGGTTCACCGCGAAGGGGCGGGGCATGGCGGCGCGCAGGGCCGTGACCTCGCGCGCGATCAGGGCCGGATCCTCGCGCACCATGCCGAGCTGCGGATACCCGCCCGCCGCCGCGACCGCCGCCGCCAGTTCCCACCGCGCGACGCCCCCCATCCCCGCCAGCAGCACCGGCACGTCGCAGCCGAGCAGGTCGCAAAGCGGTGTGCGCAGGGGGGGCGTCATCGCGGGGCCCCCTGCGTCAGCAGGTCGGTCAGGTGGTCGCGCAGCACCACCGCATGGCTGTGCGCCGGATCCCGCGCCGCGGTCAGCAGCGTGACCGGCCCCTTGCGGCACCAGGCGAGCGTGGTTTCCAGGCTTTCCGGGTTGTCGCGCAACTGGTCGAGATAGCGGCGGCGGAATTCGGGCCAGCGGTCGGGGTTGGCGTGGAACCACTTGCGCAGTTCGGTGCCCGGCGTCGCCTCTTTCGGCCAGTCGTTCAGCGGCAGATCCGCCTTGGCCACCCCGCGCGGCCAGAGCCGGTCGATCAGCAGCCGCGCGCCGGGCGCATCGCCGGGGGCATCGTAGACGCGGGCGATGCGGATGGGATGGGGCGGGGTCATGCGGTGCCCCCGTCCGGGCCGCCCTCGCCCAGAATGTCGAGCGCCTTGAGCGCATGGGCAGAGGCCGCGCCCGCCCGCATCTCGGCGGCGACCCGGATCGCCTCCATGATCTGTTCGGGGCTCGCGCCTTCGCGCTTCGCGGCCTTGACGTGGCCCTCGATGCACCAGGGGCATTGCGCCACCGCGACCGCGATCAACTGCTTGGTGCGCGCGTCCAGCGCGCCGGGGGCGAAAACCGCCCTGGAAAAGGCGCGGAAGGCCGCCTCGGCCTCTGGCGCCAGCGCCTGTCGGCGGTCCACCGGTGCGCGGGTTGCCTTGGGAAACCGGATCTCGCTCATCTTCGCGGCCTTTCCTGACGGGATACGGGCGGGGCGCGTTGTCTCTTGGGGTAGTCCGAGCAATGGGTATTGTAAATACCGATTGATGGGTCGCCCCGCGGGGCCAGTCTTTTCGCCGCAGTTCCCACCCGCCCGCTGCCGCCGGCCCCTGCCGCGCGGATGCGCGGGGCAGGGTCTTGAAATCGCGGGAAAGATGCCCAAGTGCAGAACAGGCGGGCCCCAGGGCCATCCATTCCCTTAACGGAGGTGTCGCGATGCAGGGCTTCGGCCCCGGAAGGATCGTCATGCGCTGCGAACAGGCGCATGTCCCGCCCCGGCCCCGGTAGCGCGCCATCCGCGCAGACCGCAGGGCCGGGGCTGGTCGAACGCATCCCTTCCCTTACCGCAGGTCTTGCCATGTTCCGCGCCTTGTTGCCCCCCGTCTGCCCGCAATGCGGGGCGAATGTCCCCCGCGCCGCCGCGCGCCGCTGCCCGTCCTGCCGCACGCCGTTCCTGTCGCCCTTTGCCCCGTCCCGCCCCCCGGCGGCCGAGGAAGACCCGCGCGATGACCAGGACTGACCCCACCGCGCCGATCCCGGCGCAGCTGCGGATGGCGGTGGCCCTGGGGGTGCTGGTGCTGCTGGCGGTGTTCGCGGAACCGCTGTTCGCGCTGCTGCCCCCGGGTGCGCGGGGCTGGCAGGAACCCGCGCGCAACGCGGCCATCGCGCTGGCGCTGTTCGCGGGGGCCGAACTGCTGCACGGCCTTGCGGTGACGCGGCTGGCGCGGCGGCGCAAGGGGCGGCGGCCGGTGCCGCGGGTCCTGCTGGATCTGCTGCGGGTACTGCTGTTCGTGCTGGCGGTGCTGATCAGCCTGTCGCTGTTCTTCCGGCAGGATCTGTCGGGCATCCTCACCGGGTCGGGGCTGGTGCTGGCGGTGCTGGGGTTCGCGATCCGCAACGTGGTGGCGGACACGTTTTCCGGCATCGCCCTGGGGCTGGAGGCGCCGTTCCGCATCGGCGACTGGGTGCGGATCGAGACGCTGGCGCAGGGCCGGGTGCAGGAAATCGGCTGGCGCACGACGCGGCTGGTGACGCGCGAAAGCACCTATGTGATCCTGCCGAACAGCCAGATCTCGCGCCAAAGGATCACCAATTTCAGCGCCCCGCGCGCCGACTACAGCGACCATGTGGAACTGACGCTGCCCGCCGACCTGCCGGTGGCAGAGGCCAAGGCGCTGATCCGGCAGGCGCTGGCGGGGGCAGAGATGATCGCCGCCGAGGGCAGACCCCCGCCGGAGGCGCAGGTGGCGCGCTATGGCCCCGGGGGGATCACCTATCGCGTCGGCTATCGCGTACCGCAGCAGGACCGCGAGGCCGCCTGCCGCAACGAGGTATTCACCCGCATCGACGCGGCGTTGCGCGCGGCCGGGGTGCGGCTGGTGCAGGATTGCCCGCGTTGCGCGGGGGCAGAGGTCTGAGCCGGAAATGCGAACGGCCACCGGCGGGGTGCCGGTGGCCGCGGGTCGGATGCGCCGCCGTCAGATCGACAGGCAGACGTATTTCATTTCCAGATAGTCCTCCATCCCGTGGCGCGACCCCTCGCGCCCCAGGCCCGACTGCTTGACGCCGCCGAAGGGGGCGACCTCGGTCGAGATGATGCCGGTGTTCACGCCGACGATGCCGTATTCCAGCGCCTCCTGCACACGGGTGATGCGGCCGATGTCGCGGGCATAGAAATAGGAGGCCAGACCGAAGATCGTGTCGTTGGCGTAGCCGATGGCCTCTTCCTCGGTGTCGAACCTGAACAGCGGCGCGAGCGGGCCGAAGGTTTCTTCCTGCGCCACGGCCATGTCCTGCGTTACGCCGGTGACGATGGTGGGTTCGAAGAACGACCCGCCGAGCGCGTGGCGCTTGCCGCCCTGCACCACCTTGCCGCCCTTGGCGACGGCATCAGCGATATGTTCCTCGACCTTTTCCACCGCGGCGACATTGACCAGCGGGCCGAGGTCCACCGGATCGGCCAGCCCGTCGCCCACCTTCAGCGCGGCGACAGCCCTGGACAGCTTTTCCGCGAAGGCGTCATAGACCCCGGCCTGCACATACAGGCGGTTGGCGCAGACGCAGGTCTGGCCGTTGTTGCGGTACTTGGACATGATCGCGCCCTGCACCGCCGCATCCAGATCGGCGTCGTCGAACACGATGAAGGGCGCGTTGCCGCCCAGTTCCATGCTGCATTTCATCACCTGGTCGGCGGCCTGCCGCAGCAGGATCCGCCCCACCTCGGTCGAGCCGGTGAAGGTCAGCTTGCGCACGGTCGGGTTCTCGCAGAACTCCTTGCCGATGTCGGAGGACCGTTTCGAGGTGATGACCGAAAAGATCCCCTTGGGCAGCCCCGCGCGATCCGCCAGCACCGCCAGCGCCAGCGCCGACAGCGGCGTTTCCGCCGCAGGCCGCGCGACAAAGCCGCAGCCCGCCGCCAGCGCCGGCCCGCATTTGCGGGTGATCATCGCATTGGGGAAGTTCCACGGCGTGATCGACCCCACGACCCCGATGGGCTGTTTCAGCACCGTCAGGCGCTTGTCGCGCTGGTGGCCGGGGATGGTTTCGCCATAGATGCGCTTGGCCTCTTCGGCGAACCATTCGATGAAGGACGCGCCATAGGCGATTTCACCCTTCGCCTCGGCCAGCGGCTTGCCCATTTCGGCGGTCAGGATGCGGCCCAGGTCCTCCTGGTTTTCCATCATCAGGTCGTACCACTTGCGCAGCAGGTTGGCGCGTTCCTTGCCGGTGCGCGCGGCCCAGTCCTTCATCGCGGCCTCGGCGGCGGCGATGGCGCGCGCGGTTTCGGCGCGGCCGAGGTTCGGCACGGTGCAGATGACATCGCCGCGCGCCGGGTTGACCACCGGGAAGGTGGTGCCGTCATCGGCGTCGATCCATTCCCCCGCGACATAGGCCTTCGTCGCCAGCAAGGAGGGATCCTTGAGAAGCGAGGCGAGATTGGTTGCCGTGTCCAGCATCGGTACCTCCATGAATTTTGGCGCCATGCAAAGCACGCCCGCCCCCCTTTGTCCAGCACGGAGGGGACAGACACTTTCCTGCCGGGCGGGGCCGTGCCAGTCTGCCGCGGCGTGCCGAAAGGGGAAAGCCATGACCAGCGATGCCGATGCCGCCTATGCCAATGCGCCGCATATCCCCGGTGCAGCCGACTATCCGCCCCGGTGGGCGGGTGCGGCGGCGGCCTTTCGCGCGGGGTCGGGGGCGCGGGCGCGGCTGGATCTGGCCTATGGGCCGGGCGAACGGCAGCGGTACGATCTGTTCCTGCCCGAGGGCCCGGCGCAGGGGCTGACGGTCTTTGTCCATGGCGGTTACTGGCTGGCCTTCGGGCGGGGCGACTGGTCGCATCTGGCGGCGGGGCCTCTGGGCCGGGGATGGGCGGTGGCGATGCCGTCCTACACGCTCGCCCCGGCGGCGCGGATCGCGGCGATGACGGCGGAAATCGGGGCGGCGGTCGCGGCGGCTGCGGGGCAGATCGCGGGGCCGGTCGTCGTCACCGGCCATTCCGCCGGCGGGCAACTGGCCGCGCGGATGGCCTGTATCGACGCGCCCCTGCCGGTGGATGTGGCGGGGCGGATCGTGCGGGTGGTGCCGGTGTCGCCGCTCGCGGATCTCGTGCCGCTGATAGACACGGCGATGAACGCCCGCCTGCGCCTCGACGCGGCAGAGGCGGCGGCGGAAAGCCCCGCCCGCCTGCGCCCCCGCCCCGGTCTGGAAACGCTGGTCTGGGTCGGCGGGCAGGAACGCCCGGCCTTCCTGTGGCAGGCGCGGCTTCTGGCGGAAACCTGGGCCTGCCCCTGGCATGTGGAACCGGGCCGGCACCATTTCGATGTGCTCGACGATCTGGCCGAGACCGCGAGTGCGCTGACCGCGGCGGTGACGGGGAACTAGAACGGATCGACCTTCACCCCTTCCCTCTGGCTGGCGAAGGCGCGTGCCTTCGCCACATCCCGCCATTGCCGCTACCCCGGCCGGGGGCCCCGAGCCCCCGGCCAGCGCCCGCCCCGCCCATGGCGGGCGCTACTCGCCCGCCGGGGCAGGCGCTGGCCTGGCCATTGTTCCCGGCATCACCGCCCCTAGTGTCACCGCCGCGCGAACGGGCGGGGGAAACGCGGTGCGTTTCCTGATCCCGCCCGGCCCGACCGGGGGCGTGAAACCCGTCTGCCATCACCCCCCGCCGAACCGTTCCCGCCACGCCGGTTGCAGATCGCCCGGCTGCGGCGTCGCGGCATGCACCGCCCGGGCGATGGCGCGGGCAAGGCAGGATGCCGCGGCATGACCCAGCCGATAGGTATCCGCCAGCGGGTCGGCCATCGCACGCGCGCCGGTGGAGACGGCAAAGACCAGATCGCCGTCCAGCGGCGTATGGCTCGGCACCAGTGCGCGCGCCATGCCGTCATGGGCGGCCACCGCCATCCGCTGCGCCCCCGCCTTGGTCAATGCGGCATCGGTGGCGACGATGGCGATGGTGGTCGCCGCGCCCACCGCCTTTGCGGGCGGCGGCTCTGCCCCCGGGTCATGGCGCGGCGCGGGGCCGCGCCCGCCGAATTCATCCCCCAACTCCCATGGTGCGGCCCAGAACCACGGCCCCTCGCCCACCGTGGCCGAACCGAGCGCGTTGACCGCCACCAGCGCCCCCACGGTGATGCCGCTGTCGAGCACCGCCGAGGCGGACCCGAGCCCGCCGCGCCAGTTCGCCGTGGTGGCCCCGAACCCCGCCCCGGCGGAGCCGAGCGCGAAATCCGCCCCCGCCGCCGCCAATGCCGCCCGGCCGAGGCCGGGATAGGGGCTTTCGTCCCAGTGCTTGTCGCCGCCATTGGCCAGATCGAACAGGATCGCCGCCGGCACGATGGGCACATGCAGCCCGGCCACCGCGAAGCCGCGCCCGGCGGCCCGCAGCCCCGCGACCACCCCGCCCGCGGCGTCGAGCCCATAGGCCGAACCGCCGGACAGGCAGATCGCATCCACCTGTTCCACCAGCTTGTCGGGGGCCAGAAGATCGGTCTCGCGCGTGCCCGGCGCGCCGCCCATGACATGGACCGCGGCGGTGAAAGGCGCATCGCCCGTCAGCACCGTCACCCCGGTCCTGACGCGCGCATCCTCGGCATTGCCGACCCGCAGCCCCGCCACATCGGTTATCAGGTTCCGCCGTCCCGGCCGCATCCCTCACCCCCTCCTCTGGCGCATACCGGGGTAAAGTCCCGGTCTACGGACACGCCGCCCGTTTCCGCTTCATCTTTTCAAAAATACCCCAGGGTCCGGGGCAGCGCCCCGGCGCGCCGCCGGACGCCATCCGCAGGGCAGACTGGCAGAAACCGCCGCAGACGCAAGCGGGGTGCGCAAGCGGGATCAGAAGTCGAACAGATCCTCGAGGAAGGACCCGCGCCGCCGCCGCCCGGAATGGCGCCGGTCGTCGTCATCGTCGTCGTCGCGGTAGCGGCGATCCCTGCCGCGGTCGTCGTCCCGCTGGCGGTTGCGCGCGGTTTCGGGCGCGGGTGCGGCGGCGGGCTGACGGGGCGGTTCGGCACGGGCGGGCGGTGGCTGGACCACGGGGGGCATCGTGCTGGCGGCGGCGCGGTCGATGATCTTGTCCAGCTCTCCCCGATCCAGCCAGACGCCGCGGCAGCGCGGGCAATAGTCGATCTCCACGCCGTTCCGTTCGGTCATCACCAGCGTTTCGTTGTCCACGGGGCACTGCATCGGCATCTCCTTGATGTTCCGGTCAGCAGATGGGGGTTCCGGCAGGCGGCGGCAAGATCAGCGGCCGGCGAGCGCGGTGCCGATGCGCGGCGTCGCGGCGATCAGTTCGGCGGTATAGGGATGGCGGGGGGCGGAAAAGACCGTCTCTGTCGGGCCTTCCTCGACGATCTCGCCCGCCTGCATCACCAGAACGCGGTCGGTGATCGCGCGGACGACGTGCAGGTCGTGGCTGATGAACAGATAGGCCAGCCCCAACCGCCCCTGAAGATCGGCCAGCAGATCCAGCACCTGCGCGCGCACGCGCACGTCCAGCGCCGACACCGCCTCGTCCAGCACGATCAGGTCGGGGCGCGTGACCAGCGCGCGGGCGATGGCGATGCGCTGGCGCTGGCCGCCGGAAAATTCGTGGATGTACTTGCCCATGTCCGCCGCCGACAGCCCCACATCCGCCAGCGCCGCCGCCACGCGGTCCTTCGCGTCGTCGGGGCGCTGCGGCATCAGGTGAAAGGGTTCGGCCACCAGCCGCCCCACCGTCCAGCGCGGGTTGAAGCTGCCGTAGGGGTCCTGGAACACCGCCTGCACGCCCGCGCGCATCGCCGGGTCCATCCCCGGCCCGACCGGCTGCCGCCAGAGCCGGATGGCGCCGGCCTGCAAGGGTTCCAGCCCCAGGATGGCGCGGCTGAGGGTGGATTTGCCGCAACCCGATTCCCCCACCAGCCCGAGGCTTTCGCCCGCATGCAGGGTGAAGCTGACGCCCCGCACCGCCTCGACCCGCCGGGCGGGGGCGAAGAGGCCGCCGCCGGGCAGGGCATAGCTGCGCCGGGCGTCGGTCACGGTCAGCAGCGCCTCGCCCTGCGGTTGGGGGATGCGGGCGGGGCGGTGTTCGGACGCCGCGAAAAGCCGCCGCGTATAGTCGTGCGCGCGGGTGCGGAACAGGTCCGCCGTGGGGCCTTCCTCCACGATCCGGCCCGCCTGCATCACCGCCACGCGGTCGGCCATGCCCGCCACCACCGCCAGATCGTGGGTGATCAGCATCAGCGCCATGCCCTCTTCCGCCACCAGCCGCTTCAGCAGCGTCAGGATCTGCGCCTGCGTCGTCACATCCAGCGCGGTGGTCGGTTCGTCCGCGATCAGCAGGCGGGGGCGCAGGGCGATGGCCATGGCGATGCACACCCGCTGCCGCTGCCCGCCCGACAATTCGTGCGGGTAACGGTCCAGCGGAAAGCGGTCCGCCGTCAGGCCCACACGGTCGAGCATCGCGCGCGCCGCCCGCCGCGCCTCGGCCCGGCTGGCAGCACCATGGATGACCAGCGTTTCGGCCACCTGGTCGCCGATGGTCTGCACCGGGTTCAGCGCCGTCATCGGTTCCTGAAAGATCATCCCCATGTCGCGGCCCCGGATGGCGCACATCTGCGCCTCGGTCGCGGCCAGCAGGTCGGTGCCGCCCAGGCGCGCCCCGCCCGTGACCCGCGCGCCCTCGGGCAGAAGGCGCATCGCGGCGAAGGCGGTCAGCGACTTGCCCGACCCGCTTTCGCCCACCAGCCCGAACACCTCGCCCGGGGCGATGTTCAGGCTGACGCCGTGCAGGATCGGCGTGCCGTGGATGGACAGATGCAGGTCTTGCAGGGACAGAAGGCTCATCGCGCGCGCCTCAGCCTTGGGTCCAGCAGGTCGCGCAGCCCGTCGCCCATCAGGTTCAGCCCCAGAACCGACACCACGATGGCCAGCCCCGGCAACAGCGCCAGATGCGGGGCAAGCGCGATCATCGTCTGCGATTCCGCCAGCATCCGGCCCCAGCTTGGCGTGGGCGGCTGCGCGCCGAGCCCGACATAGGACAGCCCCGCCTCTGCCAGGATGCCGAGGCTGAACTGGATCGTGCCCTGCACGATCAGCAGGTTGGCGATATTGGGCAGGATATGTTCGGCCGAGATCCGCGCCGCGCCCTTGCCCGCCACCCGCGCCGCGCGGATGTAGTCGAGCGTCCAGAGGCTGAGCGCGCCGCCCCGCGTGACCCGGGCGAAGACGGGGATGTTGAAGATGCCGATGGCAAGGATCGCATTGGTGGCCGAGGGGCCCAGAACGGCGGTGATCAGGATGGCGATCACGAGGCTGGGAAAGGCGAAGATCAGGTCGTTGCCGCGCATGATCAGTTCGTCCACCACCCCGCCGCGCCGGGCGGCGGCCAGCAGGCCGAGCGGCACGCCGACGACCACGCCGATCCCCACGGCGAGGATGGCGACGGCGATGGATGTCCGCGCGCCGACCATCAGCATCGACAGCATGTCGCGCCCGAAATGATCGGTTCCCAGCAGATGGCCGGGCGCGCCCGGGGGGCGGAACTTGGCGGCGACGTTCAGCGCCTCCACCGGCCAGGGTGTCCAGACCAGCGACACCAGCGCCGCGACGGCCACCAGCGCCGACAGGGCCGCGCCGAGGATCAGCGACCACCGGCCCCTCATCCGCGCCGCCTCAGCCGCGGGTCGACGATGGCATAGGCCAGATCGACGGCGAAGTTCACCACGATCACGGCGAAGACCAGCAGCATCACCACCGATTCCACCACGATCAGGTCGCGCTGCGTGATGCCCTGAAAGATCAGCCGGCCGAGCCCGGGCAGGTAGAACACGTTCTCGATGATGATCGCGCCGGCCAGAAGGAAGCTGAATTGCAGCCCGAGGATCGTCAGCACCGGGATCAGCGCGTTGCGCAGCGCGTGGCGCAGCACCGCCTGCGCGGGGCTGAGCCCCTTGGCCCGCGCGCTGCGGATATAGTCCTGCCCCAGGGTCTCGATCACCGCCGAGCGCATGACGCGGGCGAGGATCGACGCCTGCGGCAGGGCCAGCGCCACCGCGGGCAGCGTCAGCGCGCGCAGGTTGGGCCAGAGCCCCTGATCCCATCCCGGAAACCCGCCCGAGGGAAACCAGCGCAGCGCGATGGCAAAGACGGCGACCAGCAGCATCGCGAACCAGAAGTTCGGCACCGCGATACCAAGCTGCGTCACCCCCATCACCGCGACATCCGTGGCCCTGCCCCGCCGCGCCGCGGCCCAGAGGCCGACGGGAATCGCGATCAGCGTGGACAGGACCAGCGCATAGATGGTCAGCGGCAGCGACACCTGCATCCGCGCCGCCACCAGATCGGCCACCGGCACCCGGTAGGTGTAGGACATGCCGAAATCGCCCCGCAGCATGCCGCCCGCCCAGGCCAGATAGCGTTCGGCCACGCCGCCGTTCAGCCCCAGTTGGTCGCGTAGCGCGGCCACCGTTTCGGGGCTCGCGTTCATGCCCAGCATGAAGGACGCCGGATCGCCCGGGATCACCTCGATCACCGCGAAGATCGCGATGCTCGCCACGATCAGGCTGAGGCAGAGCGAGACGAGCCGCGAGACGGCATAGCGCAGCATGGGGGCTCCTTTCCCCGATCACGCTAGAATGCGGCAGGGCGCCGGTCCAGTGCCCTCATGCGGTGCCGGACCCGCCGCGATGACGCCATATTCGCCCGCCAGTGTCGCGGCGAAACGCCCGGTTGAAAGTCCGCATGTACCAGTCCACCCTTGCCCGAATGCGCGCCCCCCGTTACCGCTTTGCCCTGATCGTCACGCTGTTCGTGGTGGAATTGCTGCTGCTGGCGGCGGCCTATCAGGTGCTGACCGATTTCGAATGCCGTGCGACCGGCGCCGAGGGGGCCTGCCGGTTCCTGCGCAGCATGGTGGCGCGCGGGCTGTCGGTGTTCGCGGCGCTGGCGCTGCTGGCCTGGGCCTGGCCCAAGGTGGCGGCGGCCTTCCTGGATCGCGCGGCGGATCATCCGGGGGCGGGACGCTGGCGGGCGGTGCATCTGGGGGGTGTGGCGATCCTGTTCCTGCCGCTGGCGCTGGCGCCCGGGGGCGATCTGGTCGCGGTGTTCTGGCCGGCGCTGGCGTTGTGGACCGGGGGCGGCCTTCTGGCGGCTCTGGGGGGTGTGCTGTGGCTTGCCCCGCCCGGGGCCTGGCGGCTGTGGTTCGACCATGGGGTGGCGACGCCGCTGCTGGTGCTGGGGGTCACGCTGCTGGTGCCCGACATCGCCGAAACGGTGCTGCCGCTGTGGGACTGGCAGGTGGTGACGGATGTCACCTTCGCCGCGGTCCATGCGGTGTTGCGGCTGGCCGGCCCGGCGGTGCAGGCGGATGCGGCGGCGCATGTGATCGGCATCGACCCCTTCTTCGTCCATATCGCGCGCCAGTGTTCGGGGATCGAGGGCGTGGCGCTGATGGCGGCCTTCGTGGGGCTTTACGGCGTGCTGTTCCGGGCCGACCTGCGGATGGGGCGCTATATCGCCGTGGTGCTGCCGGTGGGGCTTCTGCTCAGCTGGATGCTGAACGTGGTGCGGATCGCGGCGCTGGTGGTGATCGGCGCGCGGGTGTCGCCGCAGATCGCGGTGAACGGGTTCCACAGCTATGCCGGCTGGATGTTCTTCACCGCGCTGGCGCTGGCGCTGTTGGTGGGGGTGCAGGCGGTGCCGTGGCTGCACCGGCGCGCGCCCCGGGCCGAGGGGCCGCGCATGGCGCAGGACGTGGTGGCGGCGCAGATCCTGCCCTTCGTCGTCTTCATGGTGGTGCTGGTGGTGGCCAATGCCCTGTTCCCGCATCCCGACCTCGGCTATCCGCTGGTGGTTCTGGCGCTGGCGCTGGCGGTCGCGGCCTTCCTGCCGGTGTGGCGGGGGATGGACTGGCGCCCCGGTGGGCTGGCGCTGGCGGCGGGGGCGGCGGTCGGCCTCGGCTGGGCGCTGACATCCGGGCCCGGCGGGGCAGGGGGGCCGCTGGCCGAGGGGCTGGCCGCGCTTCCGGCCTGGGCGCTGGCGGGCTGGATCGCGGCACGGGTCCTGGGCACGGTGGTGCTGGTGCCGCTGGTGGAGGAAATGTTCTTTCGCGGCTATCTGCTGGCGCGGCTGGATTTCGGCGGGCGCGGGGGCGCGATCGTTTCCATCGCGGTGACAAGCCTTCTGTTCGGCGCGTTGCACGGCCGCTGGCTGGCCGGGGCGCTGGCGGGGCTGGTCTTCGCGCTGCTGGCGCTGCACCGGGGGCGCGTCACCGATGCGGTGGCGGCGCATGTGCTGGCCAACCTGATCGTGGCGCTGGCGGCGCTGGCCACGGGCGACTGGACGCGGATCTGAAGACGAAAAAGCCCGCGCCCCCGGGGTGGGGGCACGGGCTTTGCCATGGGCCGTTGCCGGTCGCGCGGTTCAGCGCGCGCGGCGGCGGCGTTCCCAGGTGAACAGCAGCGCGGCCAGCACCGCAGCGGCGGCCAGAAGCCCGGTCGAGGCGTCGATCTCGGGAACCGAAACCGGCGTCGGGGTCGGGCGGGGACGCGGCAGCCACCAGAACAGCACATCGCCGAGGGACTGGGCGAGCAGCGGCGTCGAGGTGACGGTCAGCGCGACGGCCGCGGTCGTCAGGCGAGTAACGAGTGAACGCATCGGGGACTCCTACTTTGTGTCGAAACCAAGCCAGAACGCGTGGGGCGTGACAAGAAAAAACCCCATTTCCGCCCCGTTTCCGCCACGTGACGGCGTAAATCCCCCGCCGGAACCGGGTTTGTTTCCACTGCCGCGACGTTCCGCCCCGCGGCGGCCCGCGCGCCGCCGTCTCAACCCTGGCGGGAGACGAATCACCCCGCCCCGGCGATGCCCGCGAAGGCCAGTCCAGGCAGGGGTATCGTTGTTGACATCCCCCCCGACTCCTCCTATACGGCCCCCACTTGTGCCTTGCCTTTGCTGGCGTGGCGCAGAATCAAAATCGAAGTGGTCACGATCCGGGCCCGGCCCCGATCCTCTGGAATTCCACCGCGTCGTCCCCGCGAAGGGGGCGCATGCGGTTTTCGTGTTTTGCGGACGCGCAGGGCACAACGTTGCGAACTGCCCCCGGAAACCCTGCGGACGCGCAGAGGCCGAACGGGTTGCAAGAAAAGGCGAGATAGTATGCCGACGATCCAACAGCTGATCCGCAAGCCGCGGCAGCCCAAGGTGGTGCGCTCCAAGTCGCAGCACCTCCAGTCCTGCCCGCAAAAGCGCGGCGTCTGCACGCGCGTCTACACGACGACGCCGAAGAAGCCGAACTCGGCCATGCGGAAGGTCGCCAAGGTGCGGCTGACCAACGGCTTCGAGGTGATCAGCTACATCCCCGGCGAAAAG